>NZ_JTHN01000099.1 GCF_001399685.1 Paenibacillus sp. A3 | reverse complement strand
ATCAAGTACTTGACGGATCGCGGAGCGAAAGTCATTCTGGCCAGCCATTTGGGCCGTCCGAAGGGACAAGTTGTCGAAGAGATGCGGCTGACTCCGGCTGCGGCACGCTTGTCCGAGCTGCTCGGCAAGCCGGTGGCGAAGGCGGACGAAGCGATTGGCGACACAGTCAAAGCGCAAATTTCCAAGCTGAACGACGGCGACGTGCTGCTGCTTGAGAACGTGCGCTTCTACGCGGGCGAAGAGAAGAACGATCCGGAGCTGGCGAAAGCTTTTGCCGAACTGGCGGATCTGTACGTCAACGACGCGTTCGGCGCCGCGCACCGGGCTCATGCTTCCACGGAAGGTATCGCGCATCATCTGCCGGCCGTATCCGGGTTGCTGATGGAAAAAGAACTCGACGTTCTCGGCAAAGCGCTCAACAACCCGGATCGTCCGTTCACCGCGATTGTCGGCGGAGCGAAGGTCAAAGACAAAATCGCCGTTATCGAGAAGCTGATCGAGATTGCGGACAACATCATCATCGGCGGCGGGCTGTCCTACACCTTCTTCAAAGCGAAAGGCTACGAGATCGGCAAGTCCCTGGTGGACAACGATCGTCTGGAGCTGGTGCAGGAATTCGAGCGCAAAGCGAAGGAAAAAGGCGTGAACTTCCTGCTGCCGGTTGACGTTGTCGTCGGCGACGATTTCAGCGCTTCGGCGAATGCGAAAATCGTAGACGTCGACCAAATTCCGGCGGATTGGGAAGGCTTCGACATCGGACCGAAAACCCGCGAGCTGTTTGCCAAAACGATTGCGGAATCCAAGCTGGTCGTATGGAACGGGCCGATGGGCGTATTCGAATTGAAGCCGTTCGAAGACGGAACGAAAGCGGTAGCTGAAGCTTGCGCGGCGACGGCCGGCTATACGGTCATCGGCGGCGGCGACTCGGCGGCGGCTGTAGAGAAATTCCATCTTGGCGACAAAATGGATCACATCTCCACCGGGGGCGGAGCTTCTCTGGAATTTATGGAAGGCAAGGCGCTTCCAGGCGTCGTGGCTTTAAACGATAAATAGGAGGCGGGGCAAATGCGCAAACCGATCATTGCAGGCAACTGGAAAATGTTCAAAACGGTAGGAGAATCGCTGGCCTTCGTCAGCGAGGTTAAGGGCAAGGCGGAAGCGGCGGGCGTCGAGAGCGTCATTTGCGCGCCGTTTACGAACCTTCCGGCCTTGGTAGAAGCGGTGAAGGGCACGACGCTGAAGGTCGGCGCTCAAAACCTGCATTTTGAAGACAACGGCGCGTTTACTGGCGAGATCAGCGGCGTGATGCTGAAAGATCTGGGCGTAGAGTACGTGATCATCGGACACTCCGAGCGCCGGGCTTATTTTGCGGAAACCGACGAAACGGTGAACAAAAAAGTGCACGCGGCGTTCAAGCACGGCTTGACTCCGATCGTATGCGTCGGCGAGAAGCTGGAAGAGCGCGAAGCGGGCCAAACGAAAAACGTATGCAAAGTGCAGACCGAAGCGGCGTTTGCCGGCTTGAGCGCGGAGCAGGCGGCGAAAGTCGTCATCGCTTATGAGCCGATCTGGGCGATCGGAACGGGCAAATCGTCGACCGCGGCGGACGCTCAGGACGTGATTGGCTACATCCGCGAGCTGGTTGCCGGCTTGTATGGAGCCGAGACGGCAGCGGCGGTACGGATTCAATACGGCGGCAGCGTGAAGCCGAACAATATCGCCGAGTACATGCAGCAGCCGGACATCGACGGCGCACTGGTAGGGGGCGCGAGTCTGGAGCCGGCATCCTACATTGATTTGATCAAGGGGGCCGAGTAACATGGCCAGACCGAAACCGGTAGCATTGATCATCTTGGACGGCTTCGGCCTTCGCGGCGAAACGCAGGGCAATGCGGTGGCGCAGGCGAACAAGCCGAATTACGACCGGTATTGGAACCAGTTTCCCCATACGACGCTGACCGCTTGCGGCGAGGCTGTCGGGTTGCCAGAAGGGCAAATGGGCAACTCGGAAGTGGGTCATCTCAACATCGGTGCCGGACGGATCGTGTATCAGGACTTGACGCGGATTTCCAAGTCGATTCGCGAAGGCGAGTTTTTCGAGAACGAAACGATACTCAGTGCTGTACGCCATGCCCGCGAGCATGGCAAGAAGCTTCATCTGTACGGTCTGCTGTCCGACGGCGGCGTACATAGCCATATCGCACACTTGTTCGCATTGCTGGAAGTGTGCAAGAAGGAAGACTTCCAAGAAGTCTACATTCACGCGTTTCTGGACGGCCGCGATGTGGCGCCGGACAGCGCCGTGAACTACATGGAGCAGCTGCAAAGCAAAATTGCGGAGCTTGGCGTAGGACGCATCGCTACGGTGCAAGGACGCTACTACGCGATGGACCGCGACAAGCGCTGGGAGCGTACGGAGAAGTCGTACCGCGCGATGGTATACGGCGATGGACCAACCTTCGAGGACCCGATGAACGCCATCAAGGAATCGTACGTCCGTTCCGTATTCGACGAGTTCGTCATGCCGACGGTCATCGTGAAGAAGGACGGCACGCCTGTCGGTCTGGTAGAGTCCGGCGATTCGGTCGTGTTCTTCAACTTCCGTCCGGACCGGGCTATCCAGCTGTCGCAAGTATTCACGAACAGCGATTTCCGCGGCTTCGACCGTGGAGACAAGTGCCCGAAAGATTTGTATTATGTGTGCCTGACCCTCTTCAGCGAAACCGTGGGCGGCTACGTTGCGTATAAACCGAAGAATCTGGACAATACGCTCGGTGAGGTGCTGGTGCAGAACAACCTGAAGCAGCTCCGCATTGCCGAGACGGAAAAGTATCCGCACGTCACGTTCTTCTTCAGCGGCGGCCGCGACGTCGAGCTTCCGGGCGAAACGCGTATTCTTATCAACTCCCCGAAGGTGGCGACGTATGACCTGAAGCCGGAGATGAGCGCTTACGAGGTAGCGGAAGCGGCGGTGCAGGAGATCGAGGCCGAGCGTCAAGACGTGATCATCCTGAACTTTGCCAACCCTGACATGGTCGGACACTCCGGTTTGCTGGAGCCGACGATCAAAGCGATCGAAGCGACGGACGAGTGCCTCGGCAAAGTCGTCGACGCCATTCTGGCGAAGGGCGGGGTCGCGCTAATTACGGCCGACCACGGCAACGCCGATGTCGTTACGAATCCGGACGGTTCGCGTAATACTGCGCATACGACGAATCCGGTCCCTTTCATTCTCACCGACAGTCATGTTACACTAAGAAACGATGGCATTTTGGCGGATATCGCCCCGACGATGCTCGAGTTTCTGGGCGTGACGCAGCCGGCGGAAATGACCGGGAAATCGATCATTGCAACACGCGGTTAACCCTTGTGCAAACGGAATAAAAAACGAGAAGGAGTGTTCTAGCAATGACTGTAATCTCCAATGTATACGCACGTGAAGTGCTCGACTCCCGCGGTAACCCGACGGTAGAAGTGGAAGTATATCTGGAATCCGGAGCGCGCGGCCGCGCTATCGTTCCATCCGGCGCATCGACAGGCGCTTACGAAGCTGTAGAGCTTCGTGACGGCGACAAAGGCCGTTACCTCGGCAAAGGCGTACTGAAAGCCGTTGAGAACGTGAACGACTTAATCGCACCGGAAATCATCGGCATGAACGCCCTTGACCAAGTCGGCATCGACAAGCGCATGATCGAGCTGGACGGCACGCCGAACAAAGCGAAGCTTGGCGCCAACGCGATTCTCGCCGTATCCATGGCCGTAGCTCGCGCAGCAGCTGAAGCGCTGGACATTCCGCTGTACGTATACCTCGGCGGATTCAACTCCAAAACGCTTCCGGTTCCGATGATGAACATCATTAACGGCGGCGCTCATGCGGACAACAACGTGGACGTGCAGGAGTTCATGGTATTGCCGGTAGGCGCTCCGACTTTCAAAGAAGCGCTGCGTACTGGCGCGGAAATTTTCCACAGCCTCAAAAACGTATTGAAAGAGCAAGGCTTGAACACAGCGGTTGGCGACGAGGGCGGCTTTGCTCCGAACCTGAGCTCCAACGAAGCGGCGATTCAAACCATCATCACGGCAATCGAGCGCGCAGGCTACAAGCCGGGCGTCGACGTATTCCTCGGCATGGACGTAGCTTCCACCGAATTCTTCAAAGACGGCAAGTACCATCTTGAAGGCGAAGGCAAATCGTTCACTTCCGCCGAGTTCGTTGACTTCCTCGCTTCTTGGGTGGACAAATATCCGATCATCACGATCGAAGACGGCTGCTCCGAAGACGACTGGGAAGGCTGGAAGCTCCTCACTGAGAAGCTTGGCGGCAAAGTACAGCTCGTCGGCGACGACTTGTTCGTAACGAACACGAACCGCCTGTCCCAAGGTATCGAGCAAAATATCGGCAACTCCATCCTCGTGAAAGTGAACCAAATCGGGTCCTTGACCGAGACGTTCGACGCAATCGAAATGGCAAAACGCGCGGGCTACACGGCGGTTATCTCCCACCGTTCCGGCGAGAGCGAAGACAGCACGATCGCCGACATCGCAGTGGCTACGAACGCTGGCCAAATCAAAACCGGTGCGCCTTCCCGTACTGACCGCGTAGCGAAGTACAACCAATTGCTCCGCATCGAGGATCAACTGGCAAGCGTCGCTCAATACGCAGGCAAATCCGCATTTTACAACCTGAAAAACTTCAAATAAGTTTGCAGTTGTAAAGTACAGGGGTTTAATAATAAAATAGCTTTGAATCGCTTTCGACAACCGAAGTTGGAGATCCGTGTGTCTGCCGGAGAGTTTACGTGGTGCCTTTGAAAATGGGTTGTTACCGACAGTAAGTTAATGAGAACCCGTTTTCAACAGCACCCGCAGGCAGACAGCACGGAATCGGAAACGGCAAAGGTTGTCGATTTTGCACTTCAAACGCTGACACTCACCCGGAGGGGATCACATGAGTAATCTGATAAAGACCGTATTTTTCTTGATTTTATCGGCCTTTCTTACACATCTGATTCCCTTCAGTGATTATTTCCGTAATCTTGATACGATGATTCACGAGTTCGGCCATGCGATCGTGACGTTGGCGCTCTCCGGCAAAGTGATGTACATCGAGCTGTTCGCGAACCATAGCGGCGTGACGTATTCGCAAGTAACGAGCAGGTGGAGTCTCCTTCCGATTGCGCTGGCAGGGTACACGACAGCTTCGTTATTCGCGCTCTTCATGTTCCGGATGCGGGCCTGCAACAAGCATAGGTTCGCCTTGCAGGTCATGACGGCGATCGCCATCGTGGCTCTTATCCTGTTCGTGCGCAACGAGTTCGGTATCTTCTGGTTGCTCGGTTTCATTATCTTAAATACGATCATGCTGGCTTTTATGCCGCGTTGGCTCAGCGATATATATTACCTTCTTCTAGCCTTCTTGACGCTGGAGGAGTCGGTTTTCGGGCCGTTCTCGTTGATCCTGTATGCCTGGAACGATCCGGCGAAGGCGGGCGATGCGACGAACCTCAGTCTGGTGACTCCGATCCCGGCTATCGGGTGGGCGGTGCTGTTGACGCTGTTTTCCTTGTTGTGCGCGGTACGGGCGCTGAAGTGGTTTCTCAGCGGACGCAAATCGTCGCGAGCCTCGCGACCCGCATACCGTCAGCAGTTTGAAGAGTAAAGATTTTGTAAAATACGCTCGGGACGATCCAACAGGATTTGTCAGTGCGTATTTTTTGTGGTATACTAAGCATGCTGTCTATTTTCGGACAAGTCCGTTTATTTTTGCAGGAGGTGGAATCATGGAATTAGCATTGAAGATCATCCTGGTCATCGCTTCGCTTGGCTTGATTGCGGCCGTTTTGCTGCAGCCGGGAAAAAGCGCAGGTTTGTCCGGTGCCATCTCCGGAGGGGCGGAGCATCTGTTCGGAAAGAAGAAGGCGCGGGGGCTGGAGCTGTTTTTGTCCCGTTTGACTATGGGTCTCGCCGTTGTATTCTTCGTCTTATCTTTGATTGTGGCGTACTTTGTAAGAGGCGCGTAAACATAAAAAGGCGACAGCAGGGGAATATTACTCCTGCTGTTTTTTTGTAGCTTTTCACATGGATAGATCTCGCGAGGGCCGCATGCTTCAGGAAGGTAGGGACGGCCTGGAAAATCCCGAAGGGTGCGAGACGGAGGCGGGACGCTTGAAACGAGTATACAAAACAACGGAGCCTTTTCGGCTGGAAGGTACCGGTGAACGGGCTTCGACGCAGCTGCTGCTCATTCACGGCTTTACGGGATCCCCGTCGGAGCTTCGACGGTTAGGCTATTATTTGAACGATCTGGGCTATACTGTTAATGCCGTCCTGCTGCCGGGGCATGGCACGACGCCGGAGGACATGATCCGAACCGGCCGGGACGATTGGTCCGGCCATGTACTGCGCAGTTATGATGCGATGGCTGCCAGGCGGGCTCGCGAGGGCAAAATTGTAGCAATCGGTCATTCCATGGGTGGGCTGCTGGCTTTGGAGCTGGCGATGAAGCGAAAACTTGACGGCGTGGTTTCGCTGGCGGCGCCGATGTTTCTGTCCAGCCGCAAAACCTCGCTGGCCCTGCTGCTGCAGTATTTTATCAAGTACATCGAACGGAGGCCGACGGCGGCGGCGCAACTGATAGAGGAAGCCTGTACATATGACAAGACGCCGGTCCGGTGCGTGGTCGATCTTCGGAAGCTGATGAAGCTCGTAAAAGCGGACTTGGGCCAAGTGTCGGCGCCGTTATTTGTCGGGCAGGGAGAGAAGGACGGGATGGTCCTTCCGAAAAGCGCAGAGTACATTTACCGGCATGTATCTTCGCTCGTCCGTCAAATCGAGTATTACCCCCATTCCTCCCATGGCCTGCTGCTTGACGAGTGGCGGGAACGGGTATACGAAGATATATCCCGTTTTTTGGCGAGACTTGACCCGGTCGGGACATGGAAACAGGCGGTCGTGGAAATTCAGACATAGGTTATAGAAAGAAAAGGCAGGTGAGAACATTGATAACGCGTGAAGTTTTACTAGATTTTATGAAAGAGACGGCTTATAAGCCGATGACGTATCATGAGCTGGAGCAGCACTTCGTGCTGGAGAGCGCAGAGGAGTTCAAAGCGTTTCTCAAGCTGCTCAATGAGCTCGAGAATGAAGGACTTATTCTTCGTACGCGAAACGAGCGGTACGGGGTGCCGGAGCGGATGAATTTGCTGCGCGGCAAGCTGCAGGCGCATGCCAAAGGCTTCGGCTTTCTCATTCCCGACGACCGGGATCATCCGGACGTGTACATCCATGCCAACGACATGGGGACGGCCATGAACGGGGATATCGTGCTCGTGCGGATCACGTCCAAGAGTCCGTCCGGTGGCCGGATGGAGGGCGAAGTGGTACGGGTGGTCAGCCGGGGCAATACGCAGATCGTCGGACTGTTTCAGTCCCATGAGGAGTATGCATTTGTCATTCCGGATGACAAGCGGGTGGTGCGGGATATTTTTATTCCGAAGGAATCGTTCGGCGGTGCCATGGACGGGCACAAGGTCGTAGTGAAAATCGTATCGTACCCGGAAGGACGAGCAGCGGCGCAAGGTGAAGTGGTAGAGATTCTGGGTCATAAAAACGATCCCGGCGTCGATATTCTCTCCATTATCCGTAAGCACCAGCTGCCTGAAGCGTTCCCGGACGAAGTGATGGAAGAAGCGTCGGCTGTGCCGGATGTGATCGCGGAAGAGGATTTGAAGGGCCGCCGCGATCTGCGCGGGAAGCGTATCGTCACGATTGACGGGGAAGATGCCAAAGATTTGGACGATGCCGTCAATGTGGAGCGGCTGCCGAACGGCAATTATGTGCTCGGCGTGCATATCGCCGACGTCAGCTATTATGTGCGCGAGGGCTCGCCGCTCGACAATGAAGCGTACAATCGCGGGTGCAGCGTGTACTTGGTGGACCGGGTCATTCCGATGCTGCCGCACCGGTTGTCCAACGGGATCTGCTCGCTCAATCCGCAGGTGGACCGGCTTACGATGTCCTGTGAGATGGAATTCGACGCGGATGCGAACGTGGTGCGGCATGATATTTTTACAAGCGTGATCAAGACAAGCGAGCGGATGACGTATACGAACGTCCGCAAGCTGCTGAGCGAGGAAGCACCGGAGCCGGAGCTGCTGGAGAAATACGCGTACCTGATGGACGACTTCCGTTTAATGGAAGAGCTGGCGATGAAGCTGCGTTCGAAGCGGATGCGGCGTGGTGCGATCGATTTCGATTTTCAGGAATCGAAAATTTTGGTCGATGCGGACGGCAAGCCGACGGATATTGTGAAGCGGGACCGGACGATCGCCGAGATGATCATCGAGGAGTTCATGCTGGCGGCGAACGAGACGGTGGCGGAGCATTTTCATTGGCTTAAGGTGCCGTTCCTGTACCGTATTCACGAGGACCCGGACGCGGAGAAGCTGCAGCATTTTATGGAGTTCATTACGAACTTCGGCTATGTTGTCCGGGGCAAAGGCAATTCGGTGCATCCGAGGGCGCTGCAGACGCTGCTTGAGGAAATTAAGGGCACGAAGGAAGAAACGGTCATCAGCACAGTGATGCTGCGCTCGATGAAGCAGGCGAAGTACGATTCGCAGAGTTTGGGCCACTACGGTCTGGCTGCGGAATTCTACTCGCACTTCACGTCGCCGATCCGGCGTTATCCGGACCTCGTGATTCACCGCGTCATTCGCGAGGTGCTGGAAAACGGCTCGCTCAGTGAAGCGCGGCACGAGTACTTGGCCTCGCGGATGGACGATATTGCCAAGCAATCGTCCGAGCGGGAGCGGGTGGCCGTCGATGCGGAGCGGGAGACGGAAGCGCTGAAGAAATCCGAATTCATGCTCGACAAAGTCGGCGAGGAGTTCGACGGCATCATCAGCAGCGTGACGAGCTTCGGGATGTTCGTGGAGCTGGATAACACCGTGGAAGGACTGATCCGTCTATCCGATCTGACGGACGACTACTACCACTTCCACGACGCTCAGCACGCGCTCATCGGCGAGCGCACGTCCAAAATTTATCGCCTCGGCGATGAAGTGAAGGTGCGCGTCTCGCGGGTGAACATGGAGGAGCATACCATCGATTTCGAGATGGTCGATATGAAGCCGCGGCCGCAGAAGATGAGTCTAGTCGACGCGCTGAATGCCGTGCGCAAGACCAAGCGCGACGGCCGTCCCGGCCGGGCAGGCAAAGCCGCCGCAGGCGGAGCGCGCGCTGGACGCACCGAGCGCGCCGGGAAGCGCGGCGTAGGCGGCAGCGGCAACGGCCGCGGGAAGGGCCCGGCAGCCGCGAAGACGCGCGCGCTGGAGGCGGTGCGCACCGGCGAGGGCACCACGGCGACAGGCCGTGCCGCAGGGCGCAAAAGCGCCAAAGCCGTGGGCAAGGCGGCCAAAGGCGGCGGCGGCGTGGGCATCGGCTTCGCCAAGAAGAAGCGCAAAAAGACCGTCAAGCGCTAGTTCCCCTTGATTTCCGGGGATGGAGTTGGTACAATGGACTCCATCCCTCTGTTTGGAAATCGGTATGGGAAGGAGCGGCTACGGGGGCATGAGCAAAAAAAGCGATGGAAAAGTGCTGGCGCAGAACAAAAAAGCGTCTCACGATTATTTTATCGAGGATACTTACGAATGCGGCCTGGTGCTGACCGGTACGGAGATCAAATCGCTGCGGCTCGGACGAGCCAATATCGGCGATGCGTTCGCGACAATCCGGAACGGCGAAGCGTTCGTGCACAATATGCACATCAGCCCGTTTGAGCAAGGCAACCGGTTTAACCCCAGCGATCCGACGCGGGCCCGCAAGCTTCTTCTCAAGAAAGTCGAGATTAACAAACTGCTGGGCCAATCGAAGCAGGAAGGCTATACGTTGGTGCCGCTCAAGGTGTATGTGCGCAACGGCTATGCGAAGCTGTTGCTCGGCTTGGGTAAAGGGAAGAAACAATACGACAAACGCGATACGGCGGCGAAACGCGATGCTCAGCGGGATATTCAGCGGGCGCTGCGCGAGAAGCAGAAGGTCGCAAGGTAACGTTTTGGCGGAAATCCGCCAGTATGTTTAGGTTTTGGTATCGCTCCCAGCAACTCGCCCCTTCATTTTGCTCAAGGATATGTTATAATGAAAGAGCACTTGGGGAAGTGCACAGCTTTTATAGCAAAAGTCAGCAGAAGTTGTAGGTAAGTTTTTTTCATAACCTTTTTAATTAGGGTCTCCCATCTGATGGGAGGCCCACCTATGCGGGGACGTTCTTGGATTCGACGGGGATAGTTCGAGCATGGGTTGCGGGTAGTGGGGACGCGTCCGCTTTATCAACGCTAAAGCCAATTAAATGGCAAACAACAACAACAACTCGCTTTCGCAGCTTAATAACCTGTGACGCGGCTTCTACCCTGCATCGCCCATGTGCCGGGATAGGGGCTCAACCTTAGTGGGATACGCTGTCTAGTCTCCGCCTGCGGCTAGCTGAAGAAGACAATCAGGCTGACCCAACGCGTAGCCGGTTACGGGGCGACGCTCGGGTGACATCAAAACTGTGACTACACCCGTAGATGCCTGTGTGGCGTTATCTTCGGACAGGGGTTCGACTCCCCTCGTCTCCATAAAAGTACAAAAGCATCGACCAAATGGTCGGTGCTTTTGTTTTGTGGAGACGCGAGGCGGGAGGCGAAGCCCCTGATGGGGTTCAGACCGCGCGCAGTGGAGCGGAAGCGGAACGAGCACGGCATTGAAATATACCGCTAAGATCGTCATCATTGACTAGGCTTCGAGAGCAGGTAAAATCGAGATTTCAATACTCCCCTCGTCTCCATAAAATGCTGTAAAAAAAAACACTGACCAAATAGTCGGTGCTTTTTATTTTTGGAGAAACAAAAAGCAGAAAAATGTAACATTTCATGTATGATTTATCCGATATAGATGTAGGGATGGACGGGGCCGAGCAGGACCCTAGTGAAAGTGTATTTTTAGTTTTCAGGGAGGATGAGCTCAAAAAATCAAAATTACCTATCGCACAGTATTTTCTGGGTAGAGTAATAATTCCACCATGTCTTTCGTAACGGAGTGAAGAAGATGACGTCTAGAAAAATGATTAGTTTGCTTATTGTTTTCGTCTTACTTTTCGGAGGGCTGGATTTTCGGGCAGGAATTGCAAGTGCGAATGACCGGCTTGATTTTAGGGAAGGCGAGTATCTGGTAAATCTCTTTCAAGAAGGGGATGGAAAGGAGCGCGTTTTTAAATTCACGCCGGGTAATCGAATTACGGCTACCAATACGAAATTTCGCTTGTTTATGTATGCGCAGGAAATCGAGCCCACGGAGTATACGGTTGATTATGAGAACTGCACCATAACGATGCGTCAAGCTCCCGACTTAGGCGCTGAAATGCACATCAAATACTCAATCAGCCCTACCTTTGAATGGGGAGAAGCGGAGTCGGGCATAGACAAAATTGGAAATGCCCTTTCCGAGGGGGATGGTTCAACGCGAGTATTTAAAGTAACTTCCCGTTATACCATCAACTCTAGTAAAAATGTCAGTTTATACATAGATGGATCTAAGGTTCGCCCTTCGGAATTTACCTTTAACCATGAGAATAATACAGTTACGATATTAGAAAAACGACGGGCACCAGGCCCGAAGTCGAAGATTTACTTCTATTTTCCCAAGACTTCTATTTCCGGTACCCAACCATCCCACGGGGAACCTGCAGCGATTCCTCCATCAGGCCCAGCTGCAAATCCATCCCCGAATACAGCCGTTGGAACGAAATTTCAAGTACCTGGTGGAGCAAGCTTTCCCGGGACGATTCAGCTAAACCCGGATCATACATTCACTGTGAATACGACGGCTGCAGCTTCGCGACCGGCCTATTTTTCCTATTTAATGGTCAAAAATGCAAAGGGGAAACTCGTTAGGCAAGTCCGAGTCAATCCTAATAGCCCTTCAACCTATTCATTGAGCAAGCTTGGGCTGCCGTCGGGTGGATATTATTTTTACTTGAAAACTATCAATCAATCGGGAGGGTTGGCGGCATCGATCCCTCAATTCGTTCCGATTAACAATGAGCCGCAAAATATTCAAGTCTTGATTGGAGGACAACTGCAAGCTTATGCGCAGGCGCCTGTAAATTGGAATGGAAGTGCGCTTGTTCCGCTTCGGGCCATTTTCGAATCGCTCGGTGCAACGGTAGAATGGGACAATTCTACCCAAACGGTCACTGCAACAAGAGAAGGCAAAACCATCGTATTAACGATTGGTTCCAATATAGCTTACGTGAATGGCGTTCCTGTAACTTTGAGTGCGCCCGCACAATTAATCAATGGAATCACCATGGTTCCCGTTCGATTCGTAAGCGAGGCTCTTGGCGGAGTGGTAGAGTGGAACGAGGCTTCGAAGTCGGTTGTTGTTTTTCAAAACAAGCCCGTTATCCCTACATCTGCTGAAAGCGAGAAGACTCCAATCGAGCAAGGGGGACAAGAACCGTCGTCTGAACCGTCCGAACCGTCGGCTTCTTCGCCTATTTTACAAAACATATCCAAAGGGATAACGAATTCTTCAGATATCGTTTTTGTCATTGACGTTACAGGAAGTATGGGGGAAGTCATCGACTATGTGAAAGAAACGGTCAGAAGCTTCGTGGATTCCGTCCCGTCCGGCTCTAATTTTGCTATCGTTGGGTATCGGGATATTAATTATGTGGATATTTATAACCCTGATTTCGAGGTTTTTGATTTCACGAATAATAAAGATTTGTTAAAAGCTCAATTAGATAGCTTAGTGGCTTCCGGCGGAGAAGATGTGGAGGAATCCGGACTGGAGGCTATTGATAAGGCGGTCCAAAAATTATCGGGCAGCAAGAACTCCAAAAGAATCATCTTTATAACCGATGCCCCTGTTCACGATAAAGGTACCTCGCCAGGAATGGCCGGCTTCTCTCTTGAAGAAATTAACGCTAAACTGCAAACGAATCAAGTTACTCTTGATGCCATTGCACCGCAAAGCGGATTGGCCCATGAACAAATTATCAAGCTTGTTCAAAGTAATCATGGCACTCTGTACGATATTAACGATGCCAATCTCATGCAGCTGCACTGATTTTGGGCCAATTAAGCAGCCTTTCACTCCATCTTGGGATCACTCAGCGGGATTGTGGATTGGTTAAGCCAAGGTTCGTCTCCATAAAATACAAAAGCATCGACCCCATGGTCGGTGCTTTTGTTTGCTTAGAGAGCGTGGAGGGAAGAACTGGCGCTAAGAATGTCATCGCGAATAGGCCGATCCATTCCCTCCTCAGAGAGAGGGGACTAGTACGTGATCTTAAGACTCTCTCCGTTAACATAGACGCCTTCCGAGCGGGTAATCGGCAGCTTTTGTTCTGCGCTAAAGCCGATCGTTTCTCCGTCCTTTAAAGTTACGTTATCAATAACATAACCGGAAATGTCAATCAGAAAATCGCGCAGCTCGGCAGGAGAGGCCTGACTGTCCAACACTTCAATTTCATCTTTGCCAAAGGACTTCAGCCCGTGCGTGTAGCCATTCATCCCTGTTTCGGTTCCGACCAGGCCAAAGTGAACCAAATTCAACAATGGAAAAGCGTCATCCGATTTCATCATGTCGGCCATTTCCAGAAAAAGACCCGGTTGAAATACGGTACCGGAAGAGTAAAGCCCGATAGCATTGGGAAGCTTCAAGCAGCTGGCCGCCAGCTTAGTGTAAAGCCTGCCGCTGTCGAGCGGAGAGCCGGATCGGGTAAATACGGCCACAATAATTTGGGCGACATGGGTTTTGGTAATGTCCGCGGCTTCTCGCCAGAGGTAGTTGCCCTGTGCATAATGCTCCGCCTCTCCGTTCGGTATAGGAGCATCGACAAAGCTTAAGGCTGCAGTGAAGCCGTCCACTTCGAAGACAAGGATTCCTTCTTTTTCTTCCTCGGGGTGGCCTTCTCCCTCTGCCGATGTGCAGGAGATATTCCAATCCTGCAGGAGGTTCTCCTTCACCTGATCAAGATCGCACTCCGAAGAGTTCAGCAGAACGAACCCGTTAAAAATGCCGGACCCGGATGAATCGTCCTGAGATTCCGCGTCGCCTTCTTGTGTTTGTGCAGCCTCAATAGCGGCCGCCTGCTTCATCCAGTACTCGCGGATCATCTCTACCATAGCAATGGCTTCCTGCTTCGCAGTAGCCGGGTCATAGGGCTGCATCTCACTGAATATGTGGCCGCAATGCTCCGTATCGGATGGATCTTCATAGCCGCCGCAGACGGCAAGGAGCCATTTGCCGAGCAATGTTTTTTTGTACTTGAATATGTAATAATGCATGTCATGCAAATCAAATTCTCCTGCGATTTCAATTTTGCTGGGTTTACGGCCGAGCTCGCGTTCATCCGAAAGCCAATCAATCATGGACTGCATGGCCGCTTGTTGTTGGGCTGTCATTGTATCCTCTCCTAGTCGAAGTATGCACTCTATCCATTGTATATATTACCAAACGATGGAGCAAATCGGGTTAATAGATTGCTTTCTTTCCCGCGTTATTTCAGCGTTGTTGCCTCGACTAATCAAGTCTCTCATAGCCACTTTGGCTTGCTTTGATATAATAGAAAGTGGCAAATTATCATTATAGTTTATCTGATTGAGGGGCTATTTTTTGCAATTGAAATACAGGAGGTTAAATTCATGTCATCCACCATCTATAAATTGATACCTGAAGATGTACATTTTGTGCCTGAAAAAGGAAACGTTGAGCAAGTTCGGTCCTATCTGGCCTCCTTATTCCCGACCGCTACGATATCGGTCGAGCAATCGGAAGAGATTCAATTCGTCGATCAGGGTGAAAATTTCGTTCAAATTACCTGTCCGAACTGCGAGACAGTAATAGATTTAAAATGGTGGCACCAAGCGATGGATAACGCATGGCAAAGTGCATTTAAGGACTTGGATGTGCAGCTCCCTTGCTGTTCTGCGCATAATACTCTTCACGGTCTTCATTATGATTTCCCGGCAGGATTCTCGCGTCTCATTTTTGAAATCGAGAACCCCGAGGAAGAAGTGACGACAGAGCAGTTAAGAATGATTGAACAGCTGTTGGGATGCGAAATTCGTATGGTGAATGCTCGCTATTAAAAAAAAGTTATTGACTAATCACTAACAAGATGATACATTGTCATTAAGTTAGTAATTGATCAATAACTATTAATGAGGTGAGACCATTGAAAAAAGCAATTGTGGTAGGAGCAACTGGCGGTACCGGCGCTTCGGTTACGGAGGAATTGGTTAGACGAGGGATTCGAACGGTCGCCTTCGGGCGATCCCGCGGGAAGCTTGAGCAGCTCAAGGCGAATCTGGGTAACCCGCATCATTTAACGATTGCCGTAGGCGACGCTTTTCGTCCGAATGATATCGTCACCGCTTCGGAAGGCGCGGACGTTCTGTTTCATTGCGCAAACGTGCCGTATCACGAGATGGTGAGCAAGCTGATTCCGCTGGGCGAATCCGTGATGGAAGCCGCTAACCGGCTTAGCCTAAAGGTAGTCGTGATCGACGGCATCTATCCCTATGGAAGAAGACAAATGGACCGGGCGACCGAGGATCATCCGAAACAGCCGCATACGAGGAAAGGCAAGATTAGACTCGCTTACGAGCAAATGCTGTTCGAAGATCGATGGAGTCGGGCCAAGGTAATGATCGTCCGCTTGCCGGACTATTACGGTCCTACGGCGAACGAGGCCTCCTATCTGGGCTCTACGCTCGAAGCTATCGCGGCGGGCAAAATGGCTTTTTTCATCGGCAATATGCGTGTCCCGCGGGAGTATGTCTACTTGCCGGACGCTGCGTTCATGATTGCGGAGCTCGCTGCCAGGGACGAGGCTTACGGGGAGAACTGGCATATTCCGGGCGCGGGATTGATCTCGGGCAGGGACATCGTGCGAATTGCCCGGCAAGCAAGCGGGAGCAGCAAACCGGTCATTCCGCTCGGAAGAGGCGGGCTATCCTTGCTCGGCATGGCCGTTCCGGTCATGAAGGAGGTCGTAGAGATGCTCTATTTGACCGAAGAGCCGCTTGTGCTGAGCGGGGACAAATACAAGCGGTTGATCGGACCGGCACGGGCGACATCCTTTGAAGAAGGAATCATGAATACGGTGCGCGCGCTGAACAAGAAAAAATAACTTTCATTTTATAGCCAAAAGTAATTGATTAATCACTATCAATATTGGAGGGAATGGGAATGAATCATCTCATTATCTATACGCATCCAAGAAAAAGAAGCTTTAACCACGCGATTCTGGACGCAGTGACAGAAAGCTTGCGCCAAGAGGGGGACGAGGTGATCGTCCGGGATCTATACGGCATCGGTTTCCAGCCCGTGCTTGGTCCGAGCGAATTGCTCGGCGGGGTAGGAGAGGACGTCGTCCTGGAGCAAAGCTACGTATCGTGGGCGGAGCATGTCGTATTCATCTATCCGCTATGGTGGACGGGAATGCCTGCTATGCTGAAAGGGTACATCGACCGCGTATTTTCATACGGATTCGCTTATAAGTATGACGATGGGGTTCAAATCGGACTGCTGGCGGGCAAGAAAGCAACACTCATCCATACGCAAAACAAGTCGAGCGAACAATATGAAGCAAGCGGTATGGGGAATGCGCTGCGTCTTACGATAGATGAAGGAATACTCGCGTACTGCGGTTTCAAAGTAAACCATCATTTTGTATTCGACTCGATCCTCTCCTCGAACGTTGAGGATAGAAAGACTTGGCTCGCTCAGCTCTCGGAATGGGTTCGAAAGTAATTTATTCTTGACTAAATGGTCCGAAAAAGAGTGAGATGGTTTTGCAAGGAGGAATGCAACCGATGGGAAGAAATAAGGAATTCGATACGACCGTCGTGCTTCGCAAGGCCATGGAGGTGTTCGGCCATTACGGATATGAAGGCACTTCGCTGCAAATTTTGCTTGATGGCTTAGGGATTGCCCGGCAAAGCTTGTATGACACCTACGGTACGAAGAAAGATCTTTTCATCTCCGCAGTCAAGCATTATACGAACGAGAAAAGTGCAGCCGTGCTCACGAGACTTGATCGTCCCGGTTCTGTCAAGGCGGCCATTGCGGATATTTTTCGCGAGATCGCGGCGGCGTTGAAAGACGAGGTCCGGCGCAAGGAATGCTTCATCATGCACAGTGCGATCGACCAGGTCCCTCACGTTCCGGAAATCGCCGCCTTCTTCGAGCAGGATGCCTCCCGATTGGAAGAGGGATTCTATCGGGCATTGGTGCGTGCTAACGAGCAAGGTGAATTAAGCGATCGTCATAGCGATCTGAGGGCGCTTGCCCGCTATTTGAATCATTCCAGATATTCGCTGACGCAAGCCGCTAAATTGACCTCCGAGCCGAAAGTGTTGGACGATATTGTAAAAGTGACGCTTTCTGCGCTGGATTCCTGAACGGAGCGGTCCTAGGCTGCATGGCTGGACGCTTCATTCTTTTTTGAGAATATTAGACTGTTTGATCCGAAAAGAGGACGGCCCTTTTGACAAACGGCGCCCTTTTTTTATCCGAGTAAAAATGGCATTTAAATGACGTCGTTGAATTTAGCAAGCAGCTTCCGCATATTGTAATACCAGAATTATTCGGGCGGTTCAAGATGTTGAAAATTTCCCTCCAAGGGTCGTCGGAGCCTTCCCCTTTATCCATGATCCGCAACCTAAAAAAAACTCTCCCGTATTTAAAATATAAAATGGAGCCGAAGAAGCTATTGTTGCGAAAAGCACTCCAATTCGAGGCAGCTTGCGGCAAACCTCATCCTCCCAAAAGCTTATTCCTATACCAACAATAGAAGTTGAGGTAATTCACCTATGAATGAGGAATATATAATTCATGCTGATACCTGTTATCGGCTGGCCGAGCAGAAAGCTGCCGGCTACTTTGCGTCGCTCTATAAGCAAGTCATGGAAAAGACGTATGCGTCTGTCCTCACGGAGGATATCGAACTGTGGAAACGAGATCATGTTCGCGGCCAATCATGGCTGTCCATGTTTGTCCGAGGCAAGCGAAAGCCCAATGACGGGGACTATCACCGCTATATCCAATGGCTGAAGCATACCGGTAAATTGGATGATTACCTGGATCGAAGCGTATCCTATATTTACATGCGCGATCTGGGCAAAGCCATCGATTCTCCTGAAGCACAGGCCAGAATGAAACGTGTAGCTGCCGACGTCAAGCATCGCTTGCTTCTCCCCGCCGCAACTAACCGGGAAGAACGTCCGGCGTTTGTCAGTTTTGCCGGGCTGTATCGATGGGCTCAGAAAGAAGGCGTTGAGACCGCTGCGATATGGGTGATAGACAAGCTGAAGAGCGTAGCGGCTCATATTCCGGAGGAAATGAATGCCGAGCATGCCCAGCGCAAGCTGATCAAGATCATTGTCGGGGTAGTCATGCATGCGATCGAAGAGATGGGAGATGAGCCATCGCCCGAGGAGCGTGCCCGGAGACTGGATGAAGCGATCCGGCTCGGCTATTCCTACGGTTTGACCTATCCGTTCATCGACGATCTTCTGGATGCGCAGGTCTTAACCGCTCAAGAGAAAGCACATTATTCCGATATGATACGGATTGCACTTCTTACGGGATCGGTGCCGGAATTGGGCGAATGGTCCGGAGCCCGCAAGGCGATGATTCAATACGTGCACGCGGAGCTGCGGGAAGCCTTTGAATATATTAAGCACCGTCAGCGGCCGGAAACCCAACACCTGTTTTTCGAGCAAGCCTACGTGTTCTTTCACTCGCAGGAACTGGACCGTGCTAAGGATCTGGCCCATGCCACATACACCAATGAAGAGCTTTATGTACCTATCATCTTAAAGTCTGCCTCTTCCCGCCTGATTGCCCGCTCGATCCTTCGCGCTCCCTTAGACGAAGGCTTTGAGGATCGAACCTTCTTTTATGGCATATTCAACCAGTTGGCTGACGATTTCGCGGATATGTTCGACGATAAGAGAGACGGTGCGGTAACGCCGTATACCTATTATTTGACGTACCGTGATCAACGGCCGGATCTGCTCAATCCCTTTGAATTATACTGGACGGTCATTGCCCATCTCATTCATGACGTATTTCGCTCCGATGCGAAGGCCCGTGAGGTGATCCTGGATCGGGCCATCAACGGTCTAAAACGCTGCAAAGCGCGTATCGGCACCGAAAAATATAACGGTATTATGGAGATCTTCGCTTCAGGAAATCCGGCGTTCAACCGGCTTGTTCAACATATGGTTGAAAAAGCGGTAGACGTGGAATTTTTCGATAAACTGCTTCGAGACCAGTTGGTCGCCATGTTAAAAAGAGACCGGAACGAAAAAGAAGAATTCGCCGAAACCGTCAAAACAGTACGCCGGCAGATCAACGACACTTTGCAGATTGCCAAGCCTGACGGCATTCCGGGGATGAAAGAGTCGCTCATTGCTGCGGCAAATTACAGTCTGGAAGGGGACGGCAAACGTCTGCGTCCGATCGTGACCTGGGTCATGGGTGTCCAAGAATATGGGCTCCGCGCACCGTCCATCGTTCCCTTGCTGAGATCCATGGAATATATGCATACCGCATCTCTGATCTTCGATGATTTGCCGTCCCAGGATAACGCGTCGATCCGTAGAGGGCGTCCGACACTGCATCGGGTGCATAATAGCGCCACGGCGGAACTAACCGGTCTGTTTCTGATTCAGAAGGCCATTCAGGAACAAGCATCATTGGATCAGTTTGATGCGAAAACGGTGCTTGCCCTGATGAAATATTCGGCCGAAATGGCGGAAAACGTGTGTGTGGGACAGGCGATGGATTTAAGCTCCAAAGGAAAAGCGTTGACTCTGGAGCAATTGGATGCGATTTGCTTTTATAAAACCGGCATTGTGTTTGAGGCTGCTCTGGTGATGCCCGCTATTCTCGCGCAGGTGAACGAGAAGGAAATCGAAGTGTTGAAAACATTCGCTTATCATGCGGGGATAGCTTTTCAGATCAAGGACGATTTGCTTGATTTGGAAGGAGATGCGCGGTTGCTTGGAAAGCCCGTCGGCCAGGATGCGGAAAACAACAATTCGACGTTCGTCACCATCCTGGGTTCGGAAGGCGCCAGCAAAAAGATGTGGGAGCATTATTGTACTGCTATGGAAGCATTGCAGGAAATGCCGCGCCGCACCGTTTTTCTGAAGCATTTGTTGGATTATATGGTCAGCAGGAACCGCTAGGATGAGCAGGGATTACTTACGAGGGATCAGAAATGGGGCCAGTCCCGTGGCAATGACCCGGTGCCCCCGATCGTTCGGATGGATGGGTAACGATCCGCTTAACGCGTCTTCGATCTTTCCGCTGCGATAACCATGCACAAGCTCTGCCTGCTTACCTTCAAACCACGTATGAGTGGGAGCTATAGTGGCGTTGCAGCTATGGGCAAGCTCGTTGATCATCCGATTCAATTGTCCTATCGCCTCAACCGCAAGAGGAGTGCTCGGAAACGGGTTGTACTGCGTGCAGCAAACGATCCGGGCCCGGCTCCCTTTTTTGATTCGAGTCAAAATGGCACTGACATTACGCCTATAGCCGGCTACAAGGTGTTTTACGGCAAGCGGCTGCTTGGTTGTAAAGGAAGCCAGCGCCGCGTTGGCTAAATCCACTCCGCCAATCCAAACCGAGACGACCGAGGAATGGGCGATGACGGAGGCCCCCCGCCATATCACGGCGTCCAATAGATCATCGCTGCTCCAACCGGGCCGCGCCAGAACAAACCCGCGAACCTTGCGCGAGTCCGAATTTAAAGCGGATACGGTCAATTGAGGGTAGGCTTTTGCCAAAGAGGAAGCATTTTGGCCAAATGTGATCGAATCTCCGAGAGCTGTATAGATCATCAAGATATCACCAACTCCAACTTTTGATCATAAAATATCATATTGCAGTCAAGCACATGTGGTGTGGACGCTAATGGCTTTAGGAGCGGGGCTTTAAGAGGGGATCGGAAGAAGTCTGGGAGGCTTGATTTTCGCGCAAAATGAAAAAGGAGCTTTGCCGCTGAAAACACGGCGGAAAGCTCCTTATGACATGCGTTCCTCTTCAGCACGCGTATTCGTCAAAGTCCGTCTCGAATTGCATGATGTGGGACACATCCTGTGCGACTTCCCTTCCCGCCAGGCGGTCAACCATATGCAGCGACATGTGCATGCCGTTGGCAACGCCTCCCGAAGTGACGATCCGGTCATCGTCCACGTATTTGACGCCATCGATGACATCGATCGCCGGATATTGTTTACGCATCCAATCGATGCTGTCAATATGAGTCGTCGCCTTTTTTCCGTCCAGAAGACCCGTTTGAGCCAGCAGCAGCGACCCCGTACATACGGAAGTAATCCATGGCGTATCGCCCGAACGGGCGCGAACCCAGTTGACAAGAGCTTCATTCAAGAGAGCCTTCCTCACTCCCGGCCCCCCGGGGATCACGAGCAGATCGTAGGCAGGGGCGGTGGCCAGACTGTAATCGGGAGTCACTTTCAAGTTGTTCTCTGCTGTAATCAGACTCCCAGATTCCGATATCGTGGTGACGTTGAACAGTGAGCGTTCGGTCGGTTGATAGCGGTCGTGCACAGCAAGGCCGAACACTTCGTACGGGCCGGCAAAATCAAGAATTTCCACCTGGTCAAACAACAAAATTCCGACATTCCAAGATTTCATACGATCTCCTCCTCGGTTTTGTTTTCAAGTCTCGCCTTCAACGATCTGCCTTCGCCAAGCTGCGCTTATGGGTAAATTATATAAGCACAATCCGAAACATGAAATGACTACAAGGTGCTATTTTTGGCGACAATCGGATTCGTGGTTGCACTAGCAATCTATAAGAAACCGCTTGGCATGCTCCATGCTATAATGAGGACAAAGGACGGATACCAAATGATCGTTGGAGGAATAGATATGCCCGAAAACAATGCAGCGAGCAGCAACGCAACGAATGCAGACGAGCTTGAGCTGGTAACCACGCGCATGTTTGATGCGCCGCGTGAGCTTGTTTTTAAGGCTTGGACCCTGCCTGACCAATTATCCCAGTGGTGGGGACCGAAGGGCTTTACGAATACGTTTCAGGAGTTTGACTTGAGACCGGGCGGCACCTGAAAGTTTATCATGCATGGACCCGATGGCACCGATTATCGGAATAAGTGCGTCTTCGTGGAGATCGTCGAACCGGAGCGGATTGTTTTGCAGCATGTATCAAAATATGGAACGCCTCGGGGCACTTCTGGCGAATAGATCTGCATAGCGAGGCGGGCTCTTTCTTTCTCCGTAAAAGCAAAAGCACCTTAACGGCCGGTGCTTTTTTTGCATGATAACCCTCCATGGTTATTACCTCTAATATGGACATGCTATCTTTGTCTGTCAGCTCGGCAGCGAACAATAAACCGGAAGGAGTCCATCATGGTAGACGTTCAAACGGAAATCAGTATCAACTGCTCCTGTGACCAAGTTTCGGCCTATGCGGCTGACCCGGACAACGCTCCGGAATGGTATGTCAATATTCAAACGGCCGAATGGCAGACCCCGAAGCCGCTTGCCGTCGGTTCCAAAATTGCTTTTAAAGCGCAGTTTCTAGGAAAGCCGCTTGCCTACGTCTATCAAATTGTCGAATACCAACCGGGTCAGTTGCTTGTCATGCGCACGGCTGACGGACCTTTTCCGATGGAGACAACGTATACCTGGGAATCGGTCGGAGGCGATGCAACCCGAATGACCTTGCGAAACAGAGGGAACCCGGCCGGGTTTTCCGTGTTGTTCGCACCGTTCATGTCGTTCATGATGCGGAGAGCCAACGAGAAGGACCTGAAGAAACTCAAGAAGCTGCTTGAACATCAAGCGAGGAAATAAATCCGAATCTTCACTGGGTCAGAGTCGCATACCCCGGATGACAGGCGTCTGCAAAGGCGCCATTTTTGCGTTTATCGGGCGGATGCCCGTAGGGTTCCATTGCCAATAGGAGGGAGAGGAGCTATAATAGACCAAATCGTGAATGGAATATGCGGGAAAATAGGCGAACTAGCCCGCGAAAATGTATTCGATGCAGAAGGCAGGAGGGATTCGGATGAACAAGGTCCGGTTAGTCAGACCTTCTATGGAATACCGGGAGCCGTACTTGTCGTTCTATGCGGACTGGATAAACAGCGGGGAAACGATGGTCCCCTGGGTTGTCCGTCGAGATCCCGGCGATTTCGAAGCGATGCTGGAGTTTCTGTGTGCCGAAGATAGCGAGGAGAAATTAAGCAATCCTCATTGGGTGCCTCATTCGACCTATTGGCTGCTTAACGAAGAAGACCTTGTTGTAGGTGCAGTTAACATTCGTCATCGCTTAAACGAAAAGCTTCTGAACAGCGGCGGCCATATCGGTTATGGCATACGCCCCGGCTATAGGCGCAAAGGCTATGCGAGCGCACTGCTGGCCCAGGCGCTGCAGATCACGAAAGCGATGGGATTGGACCAAGTGCTGTTAGTCTGTGACAAGCACAACCTTGGCTCGGAGAAGACCATATTGAAGCATGGCGGCAGGTTTGAATCGGAATTCACGGAGGAAGACGGGAATATCGTCAAGAGGTTTTGGATTGGATTGGGAGGACATCATGACGGAGTTTGAAAAAGAAGTTGTTAGCTGCATCCAAAGCAACGATACGGACCGGGTTATGGCCGTTTTGGAAAAGCACGGATTACCGGAAGGAAGCACGCTTCCCGTCCATATTTTAAATCAGGCGTTAGAATACAAGCGGCCGGCCCTTGCCCGGCTTTTGTTGGACAAGTACATATTCGACAATTTGAACGATGCGAAGAATCCTGTGATGCCTTACGCTGCCAGGTATGGAACGCGCGATCTATTTGAAAGATTGTTGCAAGCGGGCGCTGATCTCAATGCTCTTACCCATGTGAAGAGTTCCGCTGTGGGAAGGGCCCTTGCCTTCGGCAATCACAAGGGAGTCCGTGCTTTACTCGAATTGGGCTTCGATATGAGAACCTACGCAGGCGGGGACGCTCTTCGCGACGCCGCAGGGTCCGGAAAATTCGAATTCGTCAAGTTATTCGTGGAGCATGGAGCCGATGTCAACTTTAACGGTCGCAGCCAGGTGTTTCCGTATTGTACGACCCCTGTCCAAATGGCCGCTTCGATCAACCATTTTGAAATCGTAAAGTACTTGATTGAACATGGCGCCGACGTCACGATAAAGGATAAGAACGGCGACCGGGCGTATTCTTATGCCAAGCAGAATAACCATACGGAGCTGATGGAGTACATCAAGCCATTCGAACCTCCGGTCTGGCATGAAATGGATAATCGGGCGAAGGAGCTTAAGCGTCTGGGCTTGCCCGCTGAAATTATCAAATGGCTCGGGATCGAGAACCGAAGGATTGACCTGAGGGATGCGAAGACAACCGAATACATTGAATTCGAAACGATATTCGATGTCCGAGTGCTGGAGTGGAGAGGCAGAACATTTATCGATCTCGTCAAGGACATTGATAATTACTCCAATACGGGGTTTATTGTGTGGGTGAAAGACAAAAAATGTCTGGGAAGCCTCGATGTCGAGCATGATGAGTTGATTCTGCTGCCGGGTCTGAAATGGAAAGCTTTCCTGGCTAAGGCAGCCGGTATTATTGACGATATTTTGGATGGAAACTTATCGGGAGAACCGTTCGAGGATTAAAAACAGAAGCACTGGCCGTGGCGCTCAGTGCTTTTTACGTTATGGTGCTGCGGGCGGTTAGGGTCTTACGGCTTTTTTGGGCTTGATTCGGGCAAGCACTTTTGCAGGCAGCTTGCGGACATACGCTCGGGACGATTTCGCGGCTTTGACCTTCTTTACTTTACCTGCGCCGCTCTCCAGAGCCACCTTCGTTCCGAATGCCTGCATCGCCCAGCGGATAGGGAAGGCAATGGAAAGACGGCCGTCCGATGAGCCAGCAAAATTGACGACCGCGGCGTAATTGTCCGAGTGTCTGAGCCAGACCGATCCGGAATCTCCGGCCAGCGAAATGGGAGTAGTTCCTCGGATCACCGTCTGATTCTTAAAGTTAAGCACCCCCAGCCTGCCGCCGTAGTCGATTTGGATATCGGTGTCGATCGACTCCACGCTTCCGTTCACCAAGCCTGTCGTGCGTCCCACTTTCTTGAATTGCTCTCCCACCCGATACGACGTCGCATAGCCGGGAATGGCTCCGACCGTCGGATAGTTCGGATTCAGCAGACGGTTGTTGGTAGGGACGGAGAGCGCCGCGTCCATAAAATTATCTTTGCTTCGCTCTAGCTTTACATAGCGGTATAAACGACCGATACGGTCCGTGCCGGGACGGCCTCCGTCGGCGCCTCCGGGCTGAATCGTTTCCGTGGCGCTGTTCGTATTGTTCGGATTCAGCACATGGTTATTGCTCAGCAAATAGCGGTTTGCCGTCTCGGAACCGTTCGTCACGATAAGGCCTGCGCTGCCCGAGCCCTTCGCAGTGCCGACACTGTAGCCTGGAGGCACGGGACGAATCCGACCGGAATAGTCTGCGTGTGCTCGTATTTTTCCCGTTTTGACGATGCGGATCGGGACGGCGGCTCCTTTGCCTTTCGCTTTGGCTGCAAACATGGCGGGAATCAGACCGAGGCCTGCGGAAGAAACCTTATCCGTATAGATGATGACGGCTGCGCCCTTTTTCGGATTCGCAGGATCTCTGTAGCCTATTCCGACCCCGTGAACACCGTTTTTTTTCAATAAGCGTGCGGCCATCTTTCTTTTCATTCGCAGTGCAGCCATAAACGTAGCCACAATATCCTCCCCTTTGCGCAGGTTAAGATATTGTATGGTTTTGCTGCCGATTGTTACGGGCGTTCATGGAGGTGCAGCTTTTAGATTGATCGAGAGAAGAATCGCCGTCTCGGTGCGCGCGATCCGATCGGTAAGGTTCGTTAGTCTGATTCCTGAAGAGGTTATGAACTTTTTTATTTTGGGGACACTATTTTGTGGAATAAGGTGTGCCAGAAATTGCTTTACATTTGGAAAGAGTTACAACATACTAAGGACAGGTGTGGGAAGTATTTCTTTTTTTCACCTACATAGAGGGAGAACCTCACATAGACTGCGAACAAGGGGCGTGACCTGATGCTAAGTGAGAACCTGCTCGCCAAGCTGAACGAACAAATGAACTACGAATTTTATTCCTCCCAAGTATATCTGGCTATGGCCGGATACTGCTCGTCGGAGAGCTTCGACGGGTTTGCGAATTTTTTTATCGTACAAGCCGAGGAAGAGAAATTTCATGCAATGAAAATTTTTCACTTCATTAACACGCTGGGCAAGCGCGCCCATGTCACTGGAATGGAAGACCCGCAGAACCAGTATACCTCGCTGCTGGATGCTTTTGAACATGCGTTTGCTCACGAGCAAACCGTAACGAAGCGCATCTACGAGTTGTCGGATATCGCTTGGAACGAGCGCGAGCACGCGACAATCAACTTCTTGAAGTGGTTCATCGACGAACAGGTCGAAGAGGAAGCCACGTTCGATAGCATCATTCAAAAGCTTCGCCGCATCGATAAAGACAGCAATGCGTTCTACATGCTCGATGCCCAATTGGCGCAGCGTACCTTCACGCCGCCGGCCGAATAGCATAGACCGGAACCGCAAAAAACTGCTCTTCCAAAGCTATCAAGCTATGGGGAGCAGTTTTTTTTGCGCGGATTCGCAAACAACTCAAAATTGAAATCGGGCATGTCCCTTAAGCGTAAAATCTTCAAAGCCTTCCAGCCGGAGCAGCTCTTGTTTCACCTGCAGGCCGCCCCGGAAACCCGTGAGCGCGGAGTTTTTGCCGATCACGCGATGGCACGGGACGACGATGGGGATCGGGTTGGCTCCGTTCGCCGTGCCTACGGCCCGGACGGCCGCAGGACTGCCTACCTCCCCGGCAATGTCCGAGTAGCTGCGGGTTTCGCCATAGGGAATTCGGGCTAGCGCCTGCCAGACGGCGGTTTGGAACTTCGTACCGCGCATGTCGAGGGGCAGGTCGAACGTTTGGCGGGTTCCTTCCAAATATTCCTTCAGCTGCCCGACGTATTCGGATAACGGCTCTTGATCGTTAATCAATATGGCGCCCGGAATATGTTTAACCACCCATGTGGTTAAGGTGTCTAATGATTCGTTAGGCCAAGTAATCCGGCATAAGCCCTGCTTCGTAGCGGCCAGATAGAGCGGCCGGTCTCCGAACTTGGGATGACGGATGGCCGTCCAATACACCTCGGTCGTTGTTTTTCCCATAAGTATGCCTCCTTCTTGACCGGCTTAACGGGTGCCGGCGGTTTCCCGGTATTCCATCGGCGTACAGCCGACTGTCTTGTGAAATACGGATGTAAAGTGGGATGGGCTGCGGAAACCGACTTCTGCCGCGATATCGGTTATCGGCTGTTCGCTTGCGGCTAGCAGCCGCTTTGCCTCGTCCATACGGATATGGAGCAACTGCTTCGAGGGCGTCGTTCCGGTCACCCGCTTAAACACGCGCTGCAAGTGGTAGGGGCTCATTTTGAGCTCCGCTCCTATGTCGCCAAGCGTCAAAGGCTCGGAGTAGCGCCGCTTGATCAATTCATTCACGGCATGAGCGATTTGCGCATCCGGTCCATGCTCTCCCGGCTGTTCCGGACGGCATCTTTTGCATGCCCGGAATCCCGCTTGCAGCGCTTCCTGAATACTGCCGTATATTTTAACGTTTTCCGGCTTCGGAATGCGGGAGCGGCACGAAGGCCGGCAAAAGATTCCCGTCGAAGTGATTCCGATATAATACCGCCCGTCGTAGCGGGTGTCGCGCCGTAAAATCGTCTCGTATACCGACTCAAATAGTGCGTCGTCCATATTGGGGCCTCCCCTCTGCCACTCATTATAAACCGAAGCCGCGCGTTCTGATAATAGAGCAAGAATAGGACAGCAATAATTCGATAGTACAGCGGAGGTACCGCGGGAATGCAAAACGGCCGTTCGCAAGCGATGGGATCGCTCCGGGCGGCCGGCGGCTGAAGCTGGAACAAGGGGCAAGCATCAAAGCTTGCATGAATTGATGCCGAGCAAGCGGTTAATGAGACATTTTTGCGTAAGCGCCGTGTAGAGCAGAGGAATCCCGATCAGACCGATATACTTGATTCCCCCTTCCAACAAAAATAAAAGCGAAAGCAACGCGAGTCCTGCTACAATCCGGAATACCAAGTCAAAGCCGCCTACATTTTTCATCGTGATCCCTCCGCTAAAAGAATGGTTTACATCCCTTATTGTAGCGGCCGGTTCCCAGCTGTTATGTGACTAAGTCACATAACGGCTTTTTTTACTTGTTCGAGCGCGGCCCGCTGAATATCTTGAATTCGTCCGCGGCCTAAGACAAGCCACCCTTCCTTTTCGAACTCCTTCAGCTTCCGGCTGATCACTTCTCTTGCGGTGCCTAGCTCGACGGCGATTTCATCATGCGTGATACGCAGCGTAGTTGAGGCTTCGGGCGTCTTGTGCAGGAGAAAATCGGCGATGCGGTATTCCATCGGCTTGAAGGCGACGTCGTCGATCAGGGTGGTGACGATGGACATCCGCTGCGTGAACATTCGGTAAATGTATTGGCGGAGCGGCTTATATTTCTCGACCCACTGCTTGTAGACGTCAATCGGGAGGATGAACAGCTCCGAAGGAGTCTCGACCGATGCGGACGCCTCATATTCCATTTCGCCCATAATGCTGGCCATCATCAAGACGCAGCACTCGCCTCCCCGAACACGGTATAGTGTAATTTCTCTCCCCGTCTCGCTAACTTTGTAGACGCGAATACTGCCGTCCAGCGTAAATATTGCGTGCTCCAGCAGCCCCCCTTGTCGAATGGCCAGACTCATAGGAACACGAATAACGGCGATGTCCGGATGCTGCCAATCTTCCGGCTCGACGGATTCAAAACAGCGAAATCGATCCATGATCCGGCGAATATGCTCGGGTAGCACGACGATGTCTCTCCTCTCTATGGCCATGCGGTTACTTTCAGCATAGCGGATAGATCGGATAAAAGGAAATGAATCCGAGGCATGTGTTTGCGGGGTTCTTCTCCTCCAAAAATATGCGCCGTATGTTTTTGCGTGCTATGTTTAGAAGAAATGGATGTAACACAATGGGTTCGGAGGTGGCGGGATGCGACGGGAAGAAGTACAGAAACGATTTCCGGAGGAATGGGTCGTTTTGGAGGCTACGAAGGCTCATTCCAAGGAAGGCTATCGATATATTGAGGAAGTTGTCGTAATGGATACATTTGAAGATTCGACGGAAGCGCTCCGTCGCTATAGCGAATTGCATAGGCAGGACCCTGGGCGGGAATATTGCTTTTTTCATACCTCTCGTCCTGAGTTGGTAGCCCGCGAACGTTATATGGGAGTATGAGGGCCTAGAAGATGAACATAACCGAGGAGTATGGACTGCCTTTTATAAGCCTTACGATTATATAAAGGCAAGCAACTTGAACTGCAGAAGGTTCTGCTGGACACGGGCTTGGCAAGCACGCTTTTTAATGCAGATTTGGTTCGTGACATCGGAGTTGTTCCAGAAGAAAAGACAACAAAATCAATGATCGTCAACTCATAGTGATCACTTTAGGCGTTGAGGAGTCAACTCCCTTGAAAAGAGGAATGGACGCCTTTTTCGTTTGCCAAAATTTTATCGGCTGTCCCCCCTATTCAATCTCATTATCGTTCTGTCGATAATAAGAGAAGTGGCGCAGGCTGGAAAAAAAGGGAACGAATCGAGAGCAGAGGTGCATTTCTTTGGTCAAACCTTCGGATTATTCGGAATCGGGCAACCCGATTTATAAGTATGAGGACAAGGAACGCAGCTGGCTGCCGCCCAACTATGGCGAGGGTGGCTGGAATGAGAAGATCGAACGGCATTTCGAAACATACATCGGCGAGATCGACAACGTATTTCATGAAATAATTTCCGATATCGTCCATATCGATGTTTATCACATTAAGCCGACGCAGGAACGGAATTACCATACGTTGTTTACGACGGGGATGAGCTATTTGCCGATGAACGTTCCCGAAGGCATCGAGGGCTACAATTATGCGGAAGTGATGATTTGTTTGCCGCCCGAATGGCCGATCACGCAGGAAGCTTTCGCTGACGAGGACAATTATTGGCCGGTCCGTTGGCTTAAGATGCTGGCCAGGCTTCCTCACGAGTACGAGACGTGGCTTGGTCACGGACATACGGTGCCTAACGGCGATCCCGCGCGCCCTTTATCGGACCGGACAAATTTAAACGGGGTCATTTTGCTGCCGCCTATCATGGTGCATCGCGATTTTCTGACGCTGGAGATGGACTCGGAAAGAACGATCCGGTTCTACTCCATTGTTCCCTTGTATCAGGAAGAGATGGAGTTCAAATTGAAATACGGCTGCAATGACTTGACCGATAAATTCGACAAATACGGTATCAACGAAATCGTTCGGGTGAACCGGAAAAATGTGTGCCGGTCGTCGGTTATTCCATTTCGGAGGAAATAGGTTCGCAAGCGAAAAAGGCGAACTAAGTTCGCGATTCATTACGGTATATTGCTTTAGAACGTAATAGAGCATCGCCCCCTCGGAGGACGATGCTCTTATTATTTGTATCAAGCAAAAAAACCTGCCTCAACCATCGCCCCGACCAGCTCGTCTTCGTCATTGAAGCATAGAATGGCTTCTTCCTTCATGTGAATCGGGCTTGCAAGGAAGCTAAGAGTTAGCGGGAAGAGTAGGGGAGGTTTAATTGTTGATAGTTCATCAGCATAAATTCGATGTACTTTCCTGATATTTCTCGGAGGCGCCGATCGAAAAATAGTAGCTCATGCAAGCGATTTCTCCCTTGGTGAATGTGCTCAAAGTATACCACGATCTTCCTGTGAACCTAAGTAAAGAGTTGGTTAGGAGAGGGGAGAAGCGTGCACGGGGATGCTAGTCTGCAGAATGCAAAAAAAAGCATCGTCGTCTATGACCGATGCTTTCGCTAGTCCTCTTAATGTTTCCCTTTTTGCCCAATAGCTCGCTTCTTTCGGTATGCGTGGATGGTGGAAGTCGCTATTTCTTTTTCCTCGTCAGTCCAGTCCGCTCCGAACGAGTCCTTCTGATTCGGTGTAGATTCTTCGACCCGGCCAAGCAGATAGTCAGTCGAGACCTGATACAGGTCAGCAAGCTTCGCCAAGGTGTGGATATCGGGGTTACGATAATTGCGCTCATAATTTGAGAGGACAGCATTGGTAATCCCAATTTGTTCTGCAACATCGAACTGGGACCAACCCTTTTTCTCGCGTTCTAACTTTAAGCGTGCTCCTATTGACATAAACATAACCGCCTGCATGCTTTTGGGATATCGTAACATGATTTAAATTATCGTTAAATAGATTCAACGAAAAGTTGAAATTTTTCTTGAATTAAACATAAAGTTGATTATTGGGTGGGAGGGGCAGGATAAAATGAACAACTTACAAAGCAAATACGAGATTTTACTTGAGGAAGAACGTCTGCTCGCGGATAAAATCGAAAGCTGCGAGGAATGCGTCGAAGTGATCATGGAATTTATCGCGAAAAAAGCGGACACGATCCATGTGCTTACGGCGTAAGAGATTGTGTCTGCCTTGCATAACATGGGTAAAGATTTACGAACGGAGCTGCTGCATGTAAAGCTGGAGCGAAGCATCGTTTACAACAAATTAAGTGGGTTCCAATAACCAAGAAGGATGAAAAAAGTTTTAATTTTTTTTCGAACTCCCCACAAAAAAATTAACGGGAACGAACAACTTAGTGAGCTCATGCAAACAAGAATTTTTAACCAGCAAAGGAGAGTATTTATGAACATGAAAAAACCGATGATGATCGCCGCATCTTGCGTCGTCGCTACCAGCCTGATGGCCGGTTCCGCATTGGCAAAGTCCGATAATGCCAACCGTGCAGAGAGAACGGAAGTCACAGCTCCATCTAACGAAACTGCAAAAGAAAAAGACGTCAAAGTTAAAGTAGAGGTAGAACCGAAGGCCTCTGTTACGGGTACGACTTATGAAAACAACGGCAAAAACGGCTATAAAGGTCTGCTCAATGCCATTGAAAATGTAAAGGACAAACCGGCCGGTGCCGTGCTTGCCGATCTTCTGTTGACCAAATACGAAACACAGCTTACAGCTGAAAAGAAGGCTGAATTGGAAGCTATCGTCGAAAAAGACGCTGCACTTTCCGCGGCGGCCGATCTGCTCGACACTCAAGGTAACGTAACCGATGCGGTCTATGTTCAGAAGGAAGCCGTAAAAGCGAATGTGAAGAACCTTAAGGCTTACAAGAAGCTTGGCAAGCTTTATGAGAAGCTTGGAAAATCCGGCGTACAATTGTATGTCAATGGCGAAGAGCCGTCCATGGAAGTTCGTCCCTTTATCCGTGAGGGCAGCACCCTGGTACCTTTCCGTGCAATCTCCGAAGCTCTGAAAGCGGAAGTGAGCTGGAACTCGGAAGAACGCTCCGTGACGGTTACTCGCGACGGCATCACCGTTAAACTTTTCGTCGATAGCACGAAGGCTTACGTGGACGGCAAAGAAGTGACGCTGGAAGTTCCCGCAGCTATTGTGGAAGGCAATACCGTCGTACCTGCCCGTTTCGTTAGCGAAGCTTTGAAAGCCGTTGTGAAATGGGAAGAAGAATCGAAATCCGTTGTAATCTACGAAGACAAATAAGATAAGTTTACAAAGAAGCCTGCCTTGTAGGGGCTGTTGACAAATGGGTTGGGGACTGTGGTCCTCGGCCCATTTTTTGTTTGTTACTCGTGATTCTATGTAATTTTAGGAAAATAATTCACTAAGACTTAAGGGACATCCTCCCCGACAAGCAACCACCAACTCTTGCCGCAACTTGTCGAAATCTAGCAAAAATGTCTGTTATAACGAATCAAATGGAAAATTTTGAGTCCAAAAAGGGCTGGTTTCGTAGTATATTAATGTAAAAGGATTACATGTGAGACCAGCATATGGAAAGGGGTACCTAGATGGCAATTATAGAAGTAGTCAAATTCGACGGGCCGCCCGATTTAATGGTATGGAAATATCCGAATCAAGAACTAGGCACATGGACTCAGCTGATCGTCAACGAAACCCAGGAAGCGCTGCTGTTCAAAGGCGGGGAGGCGCTTGATCTGCTCGGTCCCGGCCGACATACGTTATCGACGCAAAATATTCCGGTCCTTTCCTCCGTCGTCAATTTGCCTTTTGGCGGCAAGTCGCCGTTTACGGCGGAAGTTTGGTTCGTGAACAAGCTGCATAAGCTCGACTTGAAATGGGGGACGCCGACTCCGATTCAACTGCAGGAGCCCAAATATCACATGATGGTATCGGTCCGTGCGTTCGGCCAGCTGGGCATCCAGATTGAAGACACACGCAAGTTTCTGCTTAAGCTGGTCGGAACGCTTCCGGCGGTCGATCAGGCGGCGCTTGGCAAATATTTTCGCAGCATCTTGATGATGAACATCAAAGAGCTTATCTCCGCCTATCTGGTACATAAAAAAATCAGCATTCTGGAAATCAACGCTTATATCTCCGAAATCTCCAAACATATGGAAAGTCGAATCGTTTCGATTTTTCAAGATTACGGGATTCGTCTGGTCGGCTTTCAGATCGATTCCATCAATCTTCCCGAGGAAGATCCGGCCACGAAGCGGTTAAAGGAAGCATTGGCGAAAAAAGCGGAAATGGACATTCTCGGCTTCTCCTACCAGCAGGAAAGAACCTTCAATACGCTGGAAAGCGCGGCGAAGAACGAAGGGAACCCATCGGCCTTCTTGGGCGCGGGCATCGGTCTGGGGCTCGGTCAAGGCGTCGGTATGACGATTGGCGATTCGTTTTCGCGGTTGTCGGGACATATGGATGTGTCTACTCCCGTTCAAACTTGCTCGAAGTGCGGCATGAGCAATGCGCATGATTCCAGCTTCTGCAGAGGGTGCGGACAATCGCTCAAGCAGGGAACTGCTTCCTCGGCCGTTGCCTGCCAAGCGTGTGGACATTCCCTTCCGGCAGGATCGAAATTTTGCCCGAACTGCGGAGATAAGTACCGTCCTTGTCCACACTGCCAAGCAGATAATCCGGAACAAGCGCTTCATTGTGCGAAATGCGGAGAGTCGCTGGGCGCTGCTTGTCCCCAATGCGCGACGATGGTGGAGACGGGAGCGAAGTTTTGTCCGGAGTGCGGCAAGAGCATGGTGCTCACCTGCGGCCAGTGTCAGCAGGTCGTGCAGCCGGGGCAAAAGTTTTGTTTTGAATGCGGGAATAAGTTAGGGTGAAAAGGAGCTTGAGATGACTATGAATCGTTTGCCTGCCGTGGCCGCCAAATTGATGTTCGGCCTCATTGTCTTGGTAACCGTAGCTGCCTTTTTCTTATGCCGTGTGGAGGATTGGGGTACCGGGCACTGGTGGATTTCCTTGATCTCCATCGTTCTTGCGGAAGCGGCATGCTATTACTGCGCTGTATCCGAAGTGCGGCAAAACCGGCGCGGAGACGGGCTTCCTGCCTCCTTGACCTTTGTTACGATATCGGTGTTGTATGGAGCTGCCGCTATTTTTCATACGGCTTTCTTCTGGCTCACCTTGCGGATTTCCTTGACCTCTTACGTGGTGATTGAAGTCATAACCGCCGCGGTTTGGGCGACCGGGATGGGGCTTGCCTATCGTTTTACGAATGTTGTGCGGAATCAAGAGGATGATCAAAGGGCACAGATGCAGCTGATGAAGCAGATGAAGCTGGCTCTCGACTCGGTGAGCTATGCACTGGAAGAAGAGGAAATCGAGGAACGGGAAGCGTTGAAAGCCGGGGTGCGGGAGCTGATCGAAAAAGTGAAGTACAGCGACCCGGTTTCACATCCTTCGATGATCCATATGGAGGAGAACTTGCTGTGGCAGATCAAGGAGTTGGAGCGCTGCGTCCGCGGGCTCGGTGATCAGGCGGGAGAGACGGGTAAGGTGGAAATGTCCCGCAAGCTTCTGCGCGATATCTCCGCCGACCTGGGCCGCAGAAACAGCCAGTTGATCACGTTGAAATGAGGTTGACGCAGTGCATCAGAGCAGTATGGAAGAGAAGTCAGATGTTAGATTGGACATGGACAGACCGGCTATCGAAGGCTTCGTGATCGTGCTGGCATTCCTCTTGTTTTTTCCGGCGGGCCTCCTTTTGGCGGCTATCCGACTGTGGAAGCATCGCAATCTGAGCTATCAAAAAATAGATGACTGGCGAAATGCCGGCGCAACCTTTTTTGTTCTGCTTGTACTCTTGGCATCTTTATTTTTATTCTTAAACAGCATATCTCCAGAAGATACGTTTGGGTTATTTTTGATGTGGTTTATTCTTATTATTTTTTTCTTCATTCCCGGGGTATTCATGCTATTGAAGAGCAAGCAGAGTCGTAAACGGCTTTTAGCCCGTTATGACTCCTATCGCCAGATCGTCATGTTGCAAGGAATTACTTCTGTCCATACCATCGCGGAGATGACCTGGCACCGCCCGGCGGTGGTCGCCAACGATTTAAAGCGCTTGATCGAACTTGGCGATTTCCCCAATGCCTATTTGGATATGGATTCAATGGCGATCGTTTTTCAGCGGCCAGTCGAACCGACGGCATCTATTGACTCGCCTCAGGAGAGCACGACTGAGGAGGATTTTCCGGAGGAACTGCCTAAAGACATAGACTTCAAACGCGCTTACGAAGAGCTCTTGAACAAATACATGAAAACGACCTCGTCGTCCAAAACGGCAGAGAAGCCGCTGCCAAAGAAGGTGGAGTGCCCCGGCTGCGGTTCGTCTACCCTGCTGCAGCCCGGCGAAAGCAAGGCGTGTCCGTATTGTGATTCCCCTCTAACGTATCTGAAGAGCGGATAGAAGGCAGGTATTCAGCACAGTAAGAGGGGAGGCGGAAACCGAATTGAATACGGACAAACCGGCGATAAACGGCGTGCTAGTGGTACTGGCTTTGGTTCTCTTTTTCCCGGCCGGTATCATTCTGTTCGTTATCCGTGTACGGAAGCATCGGGACTTGAGCTATCAAAAAATATATGATTGGGCAGTTGCGGGCACGGCGTTTTTGATTATGTTTCCTTTAATGCGCTTAATCATCACGAATGAAGTCAATCAACTATTTGAGATTTTCATTGTGTTAAGTATATTTTTTCTTCTTCCGGGTGTATTCCTGCTAGGGATAAGCCAGTGGAAGCGAAAGCGGCTCAATGCCCGGTACAAGCTTTATCGCAATATCATTATGGAGCAAGGGATCAAATCGATTCGCGCCATCGAGGAATTAATCAACCAGCGCCCGGCCGTGGTGATCAACGATTTGAAACGCATGATCGGTCACGGCATGATTCCGCATGCCTCAATAAATATGTATTCGATGACTCTTGTTTTCCATCAGAACGGTTTTGTCGCACGCGAGGGTACTGGTGATGGGAACGACGACGGCCACATTCACGAGTGGGACAAGCCACTACCTTTATACAAACCGTCGGAAAAACGATTGCCCAAGTCGGTTGAGTGCCATGGCTGCGGTTCGTCTACAATATTGCGGCCTGGCGAGAGTAAAGCTTGTCCTTATTGTGATTCCTTGCTAAGTTACCCGCAGTAAAATAGGCATGTCGAAGTAAAAAAGAAATGAGGGAGCCTTCTTGAATTATGATCGTCCAGCCATAAGCGGCGTTGCGATAGCGCTGGGACTTATTTTATTTTTTCCGATCGGCTTCATTTTGCTGGCTGTCCGACTATGGAAGCACCGCGATTTGAGCTACCAGAAGGTCATTGACTGGAAAAACGCCGGCACGACGTTTCTGATTATTTTCATCCCGTTTATGATTTCGTTCTTGCTCCACTTGGCCGCAGGGAGCGATATTCAGTACTGGGTGATGGTGTGGGTTATCCTCCTTGACTTGATTCCCGGCGTATACATGCTGTGGAAGAGCGGGCAGCGGCGTAAGCAGCTTTTCGCCAGATATGACCATTACCGTCACCTCGTCTTGGTGCAGGGAGTGACTTCCGTCCAAACCTTGGCAGAGACGACGAACCAGCGGCCGGCCGTGGTGGTCAACGACTTGCAGCGCATGATTTATCTCGGCGTGTTCCAGGATGCGTTCATCGACATGTACTCGATGTCCATTGTATTTAACCAATGGGCTCCGGCAGCATCCATGGTGAATGTCAACGTGTCCGTGAACGGAGATAGCTTCGTGCCGCAGCAGAGCAGGCCGCAGACGCCGCCCCCAGCGCCCAAGACGGTGGAATGCCCCGGCTGCGGATCGTCCGCTCTGCTGAAGCCTGGCGAGAATAAAGCATGTCCTTATTGCGATTCCCCTCTGGCCTACCCGCAGCACGGATAGGAGCAAGCGTTATAAACGCAAAAAACGATCACCGGAGCACTGGCCTGAAGGCCGGTGCTTTTTTCGTGGCCGGGACCGCCTTCAATCGCCAAATGCTTCTGTGACGCTTTTATGACAGCACTTGAAGAAAGCGCTGTATAAAAAACGCAACCCTCATTGACCAAACTTTCCTTCGGAGCTATAATAAAAACAAATCGAAACGTTTCGATAAATTTCGGATAGCTTTATCGGGGGGAATTATGGTTACGATTAAAGACGTTGCAAAGCATGCGGGAGTGGCGCTTTCGACCGCATCCTACGCACTCAGCGGAAGCGATAAAGTAAGTCCGAAAACCCGTGAATTGGTTCTGCAGGCAGCCAAGGAGCTGAATTACCAAAAGAACGGCTTCGCGATGGATCTCAAGCGCAAATCGACGAAAACGATTTTGCTCATTTTAAGCGACCTGTCGGGTCCTTATTACTCCGAACTGATCCGCGGGACGCAGGAAGTTACACTGTCCAACGGCTTCGATCTGATTGCATGCAGCTCGGTCGGCGGGGCCGATTCGACGGCTTATAAATTTTTGCAGGAGCGAAGAGTGGACGGCGCGATTGTGCTCGACCCGAACATCAGCGAGCATTTGCTGCGCGAATCGGCCCGGGAAGGCTGCCCGATCGTCGTGATGGACCGTTATGTCGAAGGCGATTTCATCATGAATGTCGCGGCGGATAACGTTCAGGGCGGATATGAAGCGACCCGTTATCTCATGGAGCAGGGACACCGCGATATCGCTTGGATCGGGGGACCGAGCAACTCGCTGGGCAGCCAGCACCGTAAAGAAGGCTATCTGAAAGCGCTGCAAGAAGAAGGAATCGTCAATACGAAATGGATGCTGGTCGGCAATTTCACGGAAGAGGGCGGCTATCATTCGACCAAGGTGCTGCTCATGCAGGAAGAGCGTCCTACCGCCATCTTCTACGGCAACGACGAAATGGCGATCGGCGGCTACAAGGCGCTTCGCGAATTCGGCCTGAGCGTGCCGGAGGACGTATCGATCGTCGGCTTCGACGATATTCAGGTGGCGGAATACTTATCTCCTCCTTTAACGACGGTCCGGCAGCCCAAGTATGAAATGGGCACCATGGCTGCGCATCTTGTGTTCCAAGCGATGGGCGGCGAATACGTGAACAAGTCTTATAAATTAAAAATCGAGCTGATCGAGCGCTTGTCCTGCCAGCCTCCTCGGCTTGCTCCGAATCGCGGGAAGGGGATGGAGACTTGAAAACGTCAGTCGGGAACGTTTCGCTAACGAAAAGAATGTTGTCCCACTGGGAGCTCTACCTGCTATTGCTTCCGGGTGCGCTGTACTTCCTGATTTTCAAGTATGCGCCGATGTTCGGGATCGTCATGGCCTTTCAGGAATACAGCCCGTTTCTCGGGGTGACGGGCAGCGAGTGGGTCGGCTTCCGGCACTTTATCGATTTGTTTCAATACGATCAGTTTTGGCGGCTGCTGCGCAATACGCTGCTGATCAGCTTTTATAATATCGTGTTTTATTTCCCGGCTCCGATCATTGTGGCGCTGCTGCTCAACGAGCTGGTGCGGGAATGGTTCAAGCGCACGATCCAGACGATCGTCTACCTGCCGCATTTTATTTCCTGGGTTGTGGTCGGGTCGATCACGTATATCCTGCTCAATACCGAAACGGGCTTGGTCAACCAGCTCATCGTCTCGTTCGGTGGCGAAGCGCATAACTTTCTGGCTGACCCCGATTCGTTCCGTACGATGATTGTGCTCCAGAACATATGGAAGGAAGTCGGATGGGGGACTATTATCTTTTTGGCAGCGCTTTCCGGCGTGGATACGCAGCTGTACGAAGCGGCGACAGTTGACGGCGCGAACCGCTGGCACAAGCTGTGGCATGTGACGCTGCCCGCCCTGCGCAGCACGATTCTGATTCTGCTCATTTTGCGGCTCGGCAACGTGCTGGATGTCGGCTTCGAGCAAATTTTTCTGATGCTTAACGATCTGGTGTACCCGGTCGGCGACGTGTTCGAGACGTTCGTCTACCGCGAAGGCATCGGCGGTGTAGGTCTCGGTGGGGGCCGGTTCAGCTTCGGTTTCGGGGTCGGTCTGTTTTAAATGGGTCGTCGGTCTGATTTTGGTGCTTGGGGTGGATAAATTGGCCAAAAAATTCGGCGAAGAAGGCGTGTTCTAA
>NZ_JTHN01000098.1 GCF_001399685.1 Paenibacillus sp. A3 | reverse complement strand
CGAAATCGTCGATGCTGATCTGGACCCCGAGACCATGCAGCTGCCGCAGCGTCGGAATCGTATGCTCCACATCCATTGTCATCGTTTCGGTAATTTCCAGCTCAAGGAATTGTGGCTCAAGCCCGGTCTCCTCCAAAATGCTTTTGACCGTCTCGGCAAGATATTCTTTGGAAAATTGCTGGGAGGACAAGTTCACGGCGACGCGCATCGGCGGCAGTCCTTTTTCCTGCCAGCTCTTGTTCTGCATGCAGGCAGTGCGCAGCACCCATTGATCCATCTGGATAATAAGTCCGGTTTCTTCGGCTAACGGAATGAATTCATAAGGAGACACGAGCCCGCGCTCGGGGTGCATCCAGCGGATCAACGCCTCGGCGCCCTTGATATCCCCGGTTTTGATATCGATTTGCGGCTGGTAATACAGCACGAATTCGTTATTGTCGATCGCGCGGCGCAGCGACGTTTCCATCTTGATCTTCTCATGGGACTTCGTCTGCATGTCGTCCGAATAGATGACATATTGATTTTTGCCGCGCTGCTTCGCCCGGTACATCGCCGTATCCGCATGAATCATCAACATCTCGATGTCGAGACCGTCGTCCGGATAGAACGCGATGCCGATGCTGGCCGTAATATGAAACTCATATCCGTTCATATTGAACGGGTGCTGGAACAGGCTCAGAATGCGCTCGGCCCGATGGACGACCTGCTGCTCGTCCGTCACGATCGGAAACAGAAACATAAATTCGTCGCCGCCCATGCGGGCCACCAGATCCGTCGCCTCGAGACTGCTCGTCAGCCGCTCGGCAATTTGCTTGAGCAGCAGATCTCCGTTGGAGTGCCCCAACGTGTCGTTGACAAGCTTGAAACGGTCGAGATCCAGGTACATAATGGCGATGCCCGACGGATGCAGCCCCCGCTTCGCCCGCTCCAGCAGAGGGACGAGCACCTGCTTGTAATACCTCCGGTTAGGCAGCTTGGTCAGATCGTCGTGATTGGCCAAATAATTGTATTTCTCCTCCGCCTCGTACCGGTCGGTAATGTTACGGAACTGGCCGAAAGCGCCGATGAGCCCTTTGTGCTCGTCATAGATCGGGAACGCGTCGAACAGGCACACCGTGCGCGTCCCGCTCCCCTTGCGCTCGAAGCTGATTTGAATATCTTCGTACTTTTTCCCGTGGCGGATCACATCATAGATGTATTGCCCCATAGGTTCAAGAAAAAGCACCGACCTCCCCAGCGTTTGCTCTTTGGACAGACCTGTAAGATCTTGAGCAAAGTGATTAAAATCCGTAATTTCCCCCTCTTTGTCGGTGATAATGATGCCGTTTCGCGTATTATCCATCAATATCTGATTCATGATGTCCAGCTTGCGGTTCTGCTTGCGGAGCATCAGTTCCCTCTCGATCGAGTCCACGGTGGTGGACAGCATGGTCACCATCAGCGGATTCTGGTATTCGAGCGCCGTCATAATGATGATGCTTCCGAGCAGATTGTTGGCATCGGTATAATGAAAAGCTACGGCGTAGCAGGCGGTTTGATGCAGGTATTCGTGGTAATGATCGGGGCCGATCAATTGGATGGCGTAGCCGCTGTGCTTCAAAGAAAGGTTCACCACATTGGTGCCCATGACTTCCTCGGAGAATTGAATGCCGGTGCGGATGCCGAGCTGATTGATCATGTTCTTGATGGTTTCATCCCCCATCATATGCAGGATGAATCCCCGTGCGTCGGCAACCGACAACAAGATCGGCGTGCCCTTCATCGAATCCAAGATTTTGTTCCCAAAAAACTGGACGACGGACAAGATTTCCTCGTAGTCCTGACGCTTGTCCTCCAGCTCTTTCGGCGTCATCACGACTTTGGGAAACGGAATCTCTTGCGGATTCATCCCCGCATGGTTGCAAAACGACTTGGACTCCATAATGTAGTTACTTAGCGACATACCCCCACCCTCTTCCAACGTGACATTAAGGAATGTGCGATCCCCTTGTAAAACGATAGGTATATAGTATACTTCGCCACAGGAGCGGCGATAGTGAATAGGGAAACCAACTTTCATGTCCGCTTTATTCTGATGGCGCGTTGAAGCGGCTCAACGAAAGCGGAAGGCTCGGCACCTTGCCGCTTGCCTTTTTCGGGCTGGTTCTCGGTCTTGGCGGTGCGCGGGGGACTGCAACAAAAAAAACGGAGGCGTCATGTGCGTCTCCGTTTGTTAGCGTGCGATGATGTACTTCTATTGAATTGCATGCAGAACCATGCTAAAATGGAGATTGGTCGCCACCTATATTGTGGTTCCACTCTTTAAATTTACCCACTATCATAGTAACACATGAATCGGCGATTTGTCAAATCTTTTGAAAAAAGGGGCGGTAACGTGGTTAACATGCAGCAAGTGTGGCAGGAAGAGCAGGAGCGGGTCGAACGGGTAACCCGGGACATCGGCAAGCGCATCGGCACCCTCCAGCGGGAGGTCGGCGAGCTGAGGTCGGATATCGTCGATATCCGCAAGCATTTTTGGGACGATGTGACCGTCAACCTGGACGCTCCCGACGAAATCGCGGAAACGTACGCAAGCTTGAAGCAGCAAGCGGAGGTGCTTACCGGCCGCGAGCACAGCCACCGGCACGCCCAGAAGCAACTGACAAAGCTGAAACGATTGCAGACGACCCCGTATTTCGGACGCATCGATTTTCTGGAGGACGGGGAGCGGCGCGCCGAAGCCGTGTACCTGGGCATCGGATCGTTCCTGGACGATAGCGGCGAGCAGTTCCTGATCTACGACTGGCGCGCTCCCGTATCAAGCCTTTACTACGACTACCCGCCGGGCCCGGCGCAGTATGAGACGCCCGGGGGCGTCATCTCCGGCGAGATGGAGCTGAAGCGGCAATATATTATTCGCGACGCGGTCATCCGCAGCTTGTTCGACACCGGCGTCACGATCGGCGACGAGCTGCTGCAAGAAGTGCTCGGCAAGCATTCGGACGCCCAGATGAAGAGCATTGTCGCCACGATTCAAAAGGAGCAGAACCGGATCATCCGCAACGAGCGCAGCCGGCTGCTGATCGTGCAGGGCGCGGCAGGCAGCGGCAAAACGTCGGCTGCCCTGCAGCGGGTCGCGTACCTCCTGTACCGGTACCGGGAAACGCTGAGCGCGGAGCAGATCGTGCTCTTCTCGCCCAATCCGATGTTCAACAGCTACGTCTCTACCGTGCTGCCCGAGCTCGGGGAGGAAAACATGCAGCAGACGACGTTCCAGGAATATCTGGAGCACCGGCTCGGCGGCACGTTTCGTGTGGAAGACCCGTTCGAGCAAGCGGAATACACGCTGACGGCAGCCGGAGACCCCGGCTATGGCGCGCGAATCGAAGGAATTCTGTTCAAAGCGGGCACTTCCTTCATGCATATGCTGGAGCGGTATGCGGAGCGGCTCGGAAGAGAAGGGCTGCTTTTCAAGGACATAAGCTTCCGCGGGGAGCCTATCGTCGCGGGCGGACAGATCGCAGCCTATTTCTACAGCCTCGATCCGGCGCTGCCGATTCCGAACCGGATGATCCTGACCTCCGAATGGCTGCTGAAGGAGCTGAAGCGGCTGGGGCGGCGGGAGCGGTCCAAGCCGTGGGTCGAGGACGAGATCGAGCTGCTCGACAAGGAAGCGTATCTGCAGGCCTACCATCAACTGCAGCGCAAAAAACAGTATGCCGAAGACACGTTCAACGACTTCCAGCGCGAGCAGGAGCTGCTGGCTGTCATGGTCGTTCAGGAACATTTCAAGCCGCTCCGCGTAAGCGCCAAGCGGCTCGAATTCATCGACATTCCCGCCGTGTACCGGCAGTTGTTCGCCGAGCCGGGACGCTTCGCGGACCTTGCGCCCGAAGCCGGCCTGCCGCCGCATTGGGAGGAAATATGCAAGCAGACGGCGGAGAAGCTGGAGCGCGGCGAGCTGGCCAGCGAGGACGGAGCGCCGTATTTGTACTTGAAGGAGCGGATCGAGGGCTTCCAGACGAACAACACGGTCCGTCACGTCTTCATCGACGAAGGACAGGATTACACGCCGTTCCAATTCGCTTTCATCCGGCGGCTGTTCCCGCGCAGCAAAATGACCGTGCTCGGCGATTGGAACCAAGCCATCTACGCGCACGCCTCCGCCAATACGGACGGCTTCGCGCCGCTGACCTCGCTGTACGGGCCGGAGCATACGGAGACGAACGTGCTGACGCGAAGCTACCGCTCGACGCGGGAGATCGTCGAGTTCACCCGCGGCCTGCTGGCGGACGGTACGGCCATCGAGCCGTTCAACCGCGGCGGCAGCCTGCCGGTTGTCACGGAAGCGGCGGATCGTGCCGATCTGAGCGCCAAGGTCGCCGAACGCATCCAGACGCTGCTGGCAGACGGCCATAAGACAATCGGCGTCATCTGCAAGACGGCGGCGGAAAGCCGGGAAGCGTACGACGCGCTGCAAGCCGCAGGGGTCCCGCTTCGCCTCGTCGGGACGGAGACGGCCTCCTTCGAGCCCGGCGTGCTGGTGATCCCGTCGTACTTGGCCAAGGGCGTCGAGTTCGACGCGGTCGTCATCTACAACGCCTCGATGGAGCAATACGGCCGGGAAGCCGAGCGCAAGCTGTTCTACACGGCCTGCACGCGGGCGATGCACGAGCTGTACGTGTACCACATCGGCGAGCGCAGCCCGTTTCTGGACGGTGCTTCCCCCGACACTTATACCGCCGGTCATTGATCGGTCGCACGAATAAAGCCTCCGGCGAGCCTATGGATGCTGAGTCCATAGGAGCCGGAGGCTCTTTTTTAAGTTACAGCAATACGATTATTTCAGGCCGTCCAAGAAAGGACGGTGGCTGTTGACAAAGCCATAGCCGCTCGCCGCATCCCAGTTGATGGACCAAGTCATGAGTCCTTTGAAGCCGGGATAACCGGCCGGGTTTTGCAGCTTGTAGCTGCCGCCGAACGACGTGCCTTTGACGAGATACGTGATCGCCTTCTGCACCTCAGCCGCCGGCGTATATCCGCCTCCCGCCGCGCTCGGCACCGCAGGTACACCGATGGCGACCTGCTCCGGACGCAGCGCCGGGAATACGTTGTTCGCATTGTTATTGACAGGGAAGCCCTTCAGCAGCATCTCGGCCATGGCGACGTGGAAATCCGCCGTGCCTTGCGCGTAAGAACGGCCGTCAAGCCCCGTCATCGAGCCGCTGTTGTAATGCTGAACGTGAATATAGTTCAGCTTGTCGCGCAGCGCGTGGATGATCGGCAGGTAGGCGCCCCAAGGGCCGCCGTAAGCCCCCATCCCGCCTTGCACATACGCCGTCTCCGGCGCCATCGTCAGCACGAAGCCGCTGCCGAACGTGCTGCTGAGCGTACGGACCGCGTCAATGAGGTTCACGATGCCCGGCGTCGTCGGGTTTTTGAAGTCCGTATCGCCGCCGTTCAGCGCGACCGAGCTGCCTTCCAGATCGATATCGATACCGTCGAAGCCGTACGTCTGGATAATCGAAGTCATCGTGCTGATAAATTGCTGCTTCTTCGTCGCATCGGACAGCGTAACCGTACCGTTGGCGCCGCCGAGGGAGATCAGCACCTTTTTACCCTGGCTCTTCAAATACGCGACATCCGCTTTGAATTCGTCCACCGTCGCATTGAATGGCGTAAAGGCAATCGTACCGCTGCCCGGAGAAACCGGCTCGGCAAAAGCCACGTTGATCACATCGTATTTCTTCGAGACGTCCCGCAGCTTGAGCACCGAGGACCCGTTATCGAAGTTGTGCCAATAGCCGACGACGATCTTGCCCCCGCCTCCGGACGGTGCCGGTTCGGTCTTCCCTTGCACGCTCGCACCGGCCGAAACGTTGCCGGCTGCGTCCTTTGCCTTCACGGTGAACGTATACGTCGTGTCGGCGGCAAGTCCCGCCACCGTCGCCGTTGTTCCCGCGACGCTCAGGCTGCCGGAGCTGTACTCCACCGTATAGCCGGTGACACCCACGTTATCCGTGGAAGCTGTCCAGGACAGCGAGATGCTGGACGACGTTTTCCCGGTGACGGCCAGATTCGTCGGCGCCGTCGGCGGCTGCGTATCGCCGGATGCCGGGTCCGTCGTTACCGTGACGGCTTGGCTTGCGGCGGATACGTTGCCGGCCGCGTCCTTCGCTTTCACCGTGAACGTGTATGCCGTGTTCGCGGACAACCCGCCGATCGTGGCGGTCGTTCCCGTCACGCTCGCCGCGACCGCAGACCCGTTGTACACGTCGTAGCCGGTGACGCCTACGTTATCCGTCGAAGCGTTCCACGCGAGGGTTACGCTGTTGGACGTTTTGCCGGTCGCCTTCAAGCCGGATGGAGCGGTCGGCGGCTGCGTATCCGTTCCGCCGCCGCCGGCCTTCCACAAGGCCGGGACGTTCGGCGGCTCCCAGCCGGTCAGCGATGTATGCGGTTGCAAGCAGGTGTACGTCTGCCCCGCATACGTAACCACCTCGCCGGCTTTGTAGGCGGTGTTCGGCTGCCACTCGCTCGCGCCGAGCGCCATCGCCGGAATCAGACTAAGCAGGAGCACCGCGATTACGGTCAACGAAAACGCTTTCCTAAAGGTGCGCCGAAGCGCGATTTGCGCAAAACTCATTCATTAATCCCTCCTGAAATATGGATAAAAAATACCGGAATACCCTCCACCAAACGACGACGGCTGCGGCAGGCTCACCCCCTTTCGAACTGGGCTCGTACTCTCATTTAACCATGGCTTCGGCAGGGCAGTAAGGGATACATTCCATTTTTTAGGGGATAAAATTGTGCAAAAACCGGTGACCGCCAAAGCCTTAAACGAAATGCTGCAAACGATAAAGTACACAACGAAAAGAGAAGGATGCGCTCCTTCTCTTTTTTGTTCATTTTTCTTCTTTCCGCAGCTCCTCGGCTTTCTCCCAGCTCGTAAACCAATCCTCCCAGACGATGTGACACAACGTCCCGTTGACGGCGACAATCGTTCCCCTCGCCCCGTCCGGGATAAAGATGACGCAATCCCCCACCGCAAACATGTGCAGCTACCCCAGCCGGAAGATGATCCCGTGACCGCCCTTGGGGTATTCCCATTTGATGTTCTGATGCGGACAGCCGATGCGGCAGCTTCCGCACTCGTGACAGCCCTCGTAGCCGACATGCATCCGGATCTCTTCCCACTTGTACACTTCAGCCGGGCAAAAAATCGTACAGATCTTGTCGGGGCACTTCGTCGCGCAGATATCGTAGTCGAGCACGTGGAGATGGGAGTTCGTATCCGCCTTGAACCGGATCAAGTACTGCTTCTCTTCGATGGTCTGCCCTTTTCCCTTAGGCTGGTCGCTCATTTCATCACCCTCCATGCCTTGAACAAATCTTGGGCGATCTTGAACTTCTCGCCGGCGGTGCCGATGCCCTGCCAGATTTTGCGCTGCTTCTCTCTCTTGCTCGTTCCGTCGACGGTGAACAGCTCGCCCGCCGCCCGGTTCATGAGCGGGATATACTTTTCGAAGTAATGCGGGTACTTCTCGAAATGGTGCGTCGCGTCCTTGTACTTCTTCAAGTCTTGACCGACGAAGCTGTCCAGCAGCCGGGTCCGGTACTTGTCGAGCCGGGCGGCGGAATAGTCGCCCGCTTCCTTCGCTTCCAGAATCGTCTCCGCTGCCAGCACGCCGGACGCCATCGCCATGTTCGAGCCTTCGCGGTGAATGGCGTTGACGAGTTGGGCGGCGTCCCCGACCACGATCACGCCGTCCCCGACAACCTTCGGCATGGAGCGGTAGCCGCCCTCGGGGATCAAGTGGGCCAAATATTCCTGCTGCTCGCTGCCTTGTATATAAGGGCGGAGAATGGGGTGCGTCTTGACATACTCCAGCAGTTCGTACGGCTTCAGCTTGTTCTTGATCAGCCCGGACAGCATCGCCCCGACGCCGATGTTCAGGCTGTCTTTGTTCGTATACAGCCACGCCGTGCCGAGAATGCCATGCGTGGAATCGCCGAAAATCTCGAACGTACAGCCCTGGTCGCCTTCGAGACTGAACCGGTCTTCGATAATTTTACGGTCCAGCTTCAGCACTTCCATGACGGCCAGCGCCACTTCGTCCGGGCGGAACTCCTTATGGAAGCCGAGCGACTTGGCCAGCAGCGAATTGACGCCGTCCGCGAGCACCACGACGTCGGCGTACAGGTCCCCATCCGGGCGGTCGGTGCGGACGCCGACCACGCGCCCGTCCTGGGTGATGCATTCAAGCACGACCGTCTCGTTGATCAGCAGCGCCCCCTGCTGTACTGCCTTCTCCGCAAACCATTGATCGAACTTGGCCCGCAGCACGGTGAAATTGTTGTACGGCTCCTGCCCCCATTCCAGCCCCTTATAGCTGAAGGTGACCGCCGATTCTTTATCCAGCATCATGAACCGCTGCTCGACGATCGGCCGCTCGACCGGCGCGTCCTTGTAGAATCCCGGAACGATGTCTTCCATCGTTTTGCGGTACAGGACGCCACCCATGACATTTTTCGAGCCGGGGTACTCCCCCCGCTCAATGAGCAGAACATTTACGCCGGCCTTGGCTAACGTATAGGCGCACGACGTCCCGGCCGGGCCTGCGCCGACCACGATGACGTCGAATTTTTCAGCCATATTGAGGCACCTCGCTTTGCAGCGCTTTTTGGAACGCTTCGATCAGCAGCGGGACGATGACGAACGCATCGCCGACGATGCCGTAATGGCAGGACCCGAAGATCGGAGCGGCAGGATCCTTGTTGATCGCAATAATGAGCCCCGAGTTCTGCATCCCGACCAAATGCTGGATCGCCCCGGAAATGCCGATGGCAAAATAAATTTTCGGCGTCACGGTGACGCCCGTCTGCCCGACCTGGTGATGATGCTCAATCCATCCGGCCTCCACCGCATCGCGGCTCGCACCGACGGAAGCACCCAGCGTCTCCGCCAGCCGGTGAATCAACTCGAAGCCCGCTGGGCCGCCGAGCCCTTTGCCTCCGGCGACGATCACGTCCGCCTCGTCAATCCGCACCCGCTGCGTCGTATCGCGGACGATCTCCAGCACCTTCGTGCGCAGATCCTCTTCGCGGACGGAGACGGCTTCCTCGACGATGTCCCCCTTGCGCTTCGGGTCCGGGGCCAGCCGCTTCATGACCTTCGGGCGCACGGTGGCCATCTGCGGGCGGTCCTTTTTGCACAAAATGGTGGCCATAATGTTGCCGCCGAACGCCGGACGGCTCGCTTCCAGCAGCCCGGTCTCCGCATCGACGTCCAGCTGCGTCGTATCCGCCGTCAGCCCGGTCGCGAGATCTGTCGCCACGGCGCTGGCGAGGTCCTTGCCCGTCGACGTCGCGCCGAACAGGAAAATTTCCGGTTTGTGCTTCTGACAAGCCTCGATGACGGCCCTCATGAAAGATTCCGTCCGGTAATAATGGAAGATCGGGTTGTCGTACAAGTACACGGTGTCCGCCCCGTAAGCAATGACATCGGCGGCCAGAGACCGGACGCCGTCGCCGATGAGAATGCCCGCCAGCGGCACGCCGCGCTTATCCGCGAGCTTCCGCCCGGCTCCCAGCAGCTCCAGCGACACCGGCGCAATCGCGCCGTTCTTCTGCTCGATGAACACCCACACGCCGCGGTAATCCTGAAGGTTCATCCGCTTTCACCTCCGTTTTGAACGCGGAAGAGCTCTTTTTTCTCCAGCAAAATCGAGAGCAGCTTGCCCGCCTGCTCCGCAGGGGTTCCCTCCAGCAGCTCTCCGCCCTTCGGCTTCTCCGGCGGCCATACTTTGGCGACGATCGTCGGGGAGCCTTTGAGCCCGAGCTTCGTGCGGTCCACGCCCTCCAAGTCGTCGACGGACCAGACGACCGGCTGATACCGCGCCGCCCGCAGCATGTTGGGCAGCGGCGAATACGGGATATCGTTGATGTCCTTTTCGACGGAGAACAGGCACGGCAGCGTCGAACGAACGACCTCGTAGCCGTCCTCCAGCTTGCGATGGATGATGGCGTAGCCTTCGTCCTTGTTAATTTCGACGATCTTGCGGACGTTCGTCAGCGGCGGAATATCCAGTCTGCGGGCGATGCCCGGACCGACCTGGCCGGTATCGCCATCGATCGTCATTTTGCCGCACAGGATCATATCGATCGGCTTGATCTTGGCGATTTTGTCAATCGCCTTCGTCAGCGAATAGCTGGTCGCCAGCGTATCCGCCCCGGCGAATGCGCGGTCGGTAATCAGGTAGCCTTCGTCCGCGCCGATCTCGATGCATTTGCGGATCGCCTTGACCGCGGGCGGCGGTCCCATCGTCACGACGGATACCGTTCCTCCGTACCGCTGCTTGAGACGCACCGCTTCTTCCACGGCATGCGCATCGTACGGATTAAGGATGGCCGGCGCGCTTGAACGGTCCATCGTATTCGTTTTCGGGTTCATCTTGATGATTTTCGTATCCGGCACCTGCTTGATACAGGCGACCAAGTGAAGCATCGGCAGTTCCCTCCTTGTCGGACGCTTCGGTTCTCGACAGCGGCCCGCGAGACAGGCAGTCTTCCCCGGGGCCATGTCCATCTTCTCTTTATCAATCTATTGGCCGCCCGCTCCTTTTATTCGGCGATATGAAAAAAAGAAGCCGGCCGTCCTGCAGAACGTAATCGTGTTCATTGAAAAGACAGGCTGGCTTTTATGGAATACAAGGCGATCATGTACAATAAGCCGATAAAGTAGGCGATGCTCAAGGTCGAATAAAGCGTATACTGGATTTTTTTGGATTTAGGGAGATGAACCAAATAATTCGGCAAGGGTCGGAAGGCGGCTTTACAGAGCAAATAATGGAGCGCCCTTCTTCGCAAATTGAATTCGCCCATCAGGGCTTCGATCGTGCGGAGTCCGTCGCTGGGCAGCAGCGGATTGACGTTAAACAAAAAGATCGTGAATTGAATACCCAGCAATACCTGGAACTGATCCCCCCACCAACCGCTGCTCGAAAGAGAAATTACTGCGGATATTGCCGCTCCGGCCAAATCAAAAACAGGCCCGACCCACGCTGCCATGGCCCGGTCGTATTTATTCCGCAATCGGTAGGTATCTGTTGTATCCACATAGGCAATAGGAAAAATATAGTACAACAAACCGATACCCGCTTGGCGAATTTGGATTCCAAATTTTTGCAGAACGACTGCATGTGCCATTTCATGTAAGCACAGGTGAAACATGAGCGCAGGAATAATAATCAGCCAGGACAGACTGCCGGATATCGCCGAAAAACCGCGGTAACCGAAATAAAACGCAACCATACAAGCTGCCAGCAAAGTGACAGTGCCGCAAGCCAAATAGAGCGAGCTTCTCGGTATAAGCTCCAGCCTATTCACGAGCGGAGCGGGGAATGCCCTGGCGGAAGTAATGAGCGGAATTCGAAGCACAGGCCGCTTCTGCAAGCTGCCGACGGAACGACGGACGCCTTCTTGGGGAATCGGGTCCGTATTCAACATGCGGGCCTGTCTGAGCTGTTCGAAAAATTTATCGACCGCAGGCTTAACCTCCTCGGAGGGTTTACGGTAATCGCTCATCAACCGCTCGATTACCTCGTCAACGGTAAGCGACTGGTTGATCCATTCCACTACTTTTATGCCTAAAGGAGATATTCTCACATAATTTCCTGCGTTGGGATTGTAGAGCATAGGCTGATCATTCATTCCATAGACAAGCTCAACGCCATCCGCCAGTCGGGTCTGATCGTCTGCCTGCTCCCGAACTTTTTGCGCCTGCATTCCTTAGGGTCCCCCTCCTGTCCGGAGAATAAAAAACGAACAAGGAAAGTGCCTCCAGAACTTTACCATCCTGGAAGCACCGTTTCGAAAACTTCATTCAAAGATTAAGCCGCTATTTTCTTAAAACAACCGTTACCAGGAACCGTAAGTACCGGCGGTGCCAAAGGAGCCCCCAATCGTCCCCAAACTGCCCGCCGTGCCCAAACAACTGAGGATGACGGCGGCATCCAATTGCTCAGTGAGTTCTTCCGCATACAGATCCAATTCCAGCTCCATTTCCTTTTTCATAGCTCGCGCCTCCCTTGATTAAAACACCTGTCGTCGCTTCGCCTAAAAATCGTGGCAGCCGTAAGTCCCTACGGAACCAAAGCATCCGCCTCCGGTACCGAGGGTGCCCGCCGTCCCAAAGCAGCCTAGAATGATAGCCGTATCCATTTGCTCGGAAAGCTCCTCCGCATAAAGATCCAGCTCCAACTCCTTCTCCATGTTCTCACCTCCTTTCCTGAGGGAGATGGCCAAAAGCGTAGGCGACAAGCTGCATTTCTCGATACCCGTCGATTTTCGCGGTTTCATAAAGATATTTTTGAACGATCCCCGCAAAGACGCATCCGCCGTAGCCTAACGCCAGGGAGGCTACCCACATCCGCTGGGCTGCCATTCCTCCACGCACCAGCAGCTGGCGATGTCCCGAGCTGCCCTGCCGGCATAAGACCGCGCCCAGTTTTCCGGTAATGACGACGATCGCCGAGGCTAACGAAAATTCCCGCTGCAAAACCATGTGCTCCAGCTTTCCCGGCTCCATCGCTCCGGCCCTCTCCAGCTCCTGACGATACGGGCAGTACCGGTAAAGCGCCGGGGCAACATTTTCCACATTGCTAACGTATACAACCAAGCCAATGTCCAATCCGGCCTCGTGCTCTTCCCGCCAATCGGCAGCGTCTCCCTGATAAGCGGAATGCAGGATCGTGAAGAGATCCGCTTTGTCGACAGGGCTATCGCTCCACTGGCGGAGAGCTTCTCTGGCTTCGATCGCCTGATAGACGGGAGAGCCTTCACGCAACGGTACGAGCGGAGGAACCTCCAACGAGCGCGCTTCTCCGCGGCCCAATAAAGCCGGAGGGATTTCGGAAAAGGCTTGTTTGGGCAAGGCCGTTTTCGTATCCTCAATCAAGTCCGTAACAATCCGGTAAGGTTCGAAATGCAAGTAAAAGCACCTCCTTCTAATAGATCGCCAGCGCTCCCGAAATCGTCTCGCTTTTCGGCATAAGCCGCAAGCAGTCGGCAAGAACGTAATCGTCCCATCGGGTAATCACTTCGTTAGGCAAGTCCAGGCCATTGGCGGTTACGCTCATCTGAGCCAAGGCGACCCCCGCGTCCAGGCATGCGATCCGATAGCTAAAGGAGTTGTATTTCACGGATACCTTTCCCACGTTGGAAGCCGCGACGAGCAATACGGCAGGCGCATTCCCCGTTGCGGTTTCAACCGCTTCCCTAATCAGGGCCTCCGCTTGTTCTCCGGACAACGCCTCGATCCAGGCTAGCGAATGCTTCTGGGGCTCATAAAAATATACTCCAGCCCCAATCCCTTCCACGCGGCGAACGATCAGATAAAGCTCGACCGAGCCTAAATTGCCGCCTGTGGCGGACCATCGATTGACTTGTCCGTTCTCCATTGATTTGATCCCCGCGCCGTACAGGGCGAGCAGTGCAAGTTGAGGCAGCGTAACCGGCGGGGACAGTGTTGACGAGGTTTGTCCGTTCGCCAAGCTTGGCAGCGTTCTTTTCTCTGGCCTTGGAAGCTCGCAGTAAGGCGGCAAGTCTAGCATGGGAAAATTCGTAACTCGTTTAAAGCTTCGTATCAGCTCGGTATTGCTCGCTCTATAGTGGATCTGATGACTTTTGGGCGTGGTCAGGTTGTGCGACGGAAAAGCGACCGAATGTTCATAGACGACGGCCAGAGGCACTTCTTCGCATATGAAACGATCGATGGGACGGCAGCGGCATCCGGGAACAAAAGGCAATCGAAGCTGACGGGTTTCCCAATTCCCGAAATCGAGTTCATACACATACTGTCCGGAAAACAGAGGATTGATCCGGCTGAGGCAGTAGATGATTTCCTGGAGGGTGACGCAGACCCAGAACTCCGTCATGTCGGATTCCCGCCTGATCGTCCGATGCATGCGCGGGTGAGCCTTCTCAATACAGCAATAACAAGGGGTCTCTCCCCGCTCGAAGTAAAACAGCTCCCCTTTTTCCCCGGATACTTCGCTAAGCAGCCAGCGAATACGATGCCCGGCGCAAAATTGATCCAGCTCCCGCATCTGCTCCGGCTGAAAAGAGCCGTCGTTAAACACAACCATCAGCGAAGCCTCCCCCTCCAAAGGAAAGACTTCCCCCGGCAAACGAACGCGAACATCGGTCAATCCGATCTGCCTGAGCTCCTGCTCAAGCAGGCTTCCCCATGGAGAAGGCGCGAAGATTTCCAGTTTCGCTTGCGACAGTCGGTATATGGCCTCGGCCCCGCTTCGGTTGACTCGGGTCGTATCCACATGCCGCCGGAAATAGTTAAGCGTCTCCTTGTCGTATCGGCTTGTGTCGATAGCGTGATCTGCCGCCGCATCCTCCAATAACCCCCGCGCATACAAAAAAACAACGGTTTGATACAAAACCTCCTTGCTGCAGGCAGGAAGCGCATGTTGCAGGTCGTCCAGAGTCCGGGTCCCGTCCAGCAGTGGCAATAAAACCGGCAAAAGGGTACCGGTCGATTTGCCGCCCAAAACTTGCCGTTCCTCCGTCCCTTCAAAGAGAAATTTCTGGCCGGAAAGCGGAAGCATCGCGACTTCCCGAAGAAACCGCGGGTAAACCGGCACGCGAAATTGCATATCGTTCCGAATAGCGTTGGCCATGTGCACCGCATCAATCTTATGGGCTGTTATCATCGGTTCGGCACCTCACCCTTGAGTAAATATGGACTCATACTTATCCAGCAGCACGTCATAGCTTCGTGTCGCTTCCTCCCTTTGCAAGCCGCAATGCGGACAACTGTGGAACCCGGTCACTTTTCCTTTGCGGGTCGTTCCCCGGATCACATGAATCTCGTAGACGGTACCCGCCTCATTCTTCATGTTGCGCCGCATCCGGCGCTCTATATCCAAAAACAAGTGGACCGCCATTCCGGCATGCGCTTGCAGGAACCCTTGGGGACCCAGCCGGAAATCCCGGACATATATATCCTGGGACTCAAGGATATACTTCCCGTGTGGAGCATGCTGAATTTGCCGTTTGGAAAAACAGGTGTAGCATCCTTCTTGTCCGGGTACGACGACCGGACCGATCGTTAGGGCGGGGTGATCCATGATGATCGGGACCCACGGCGTTTTCCAAGCGCCAGACAGCTTGTCCATTAATCGGCCAAGCGAGGTCACCGGACGCCATGAAGCCACGATATGGAGCCGGGCATGCGGCCAACTGGCAGGGTAATATATCCCGTTTTCGTCCGCTTGCGTAATGACGACATCTTGCATTTTAGCTTCGAGCCTCCGGGCGACTTCCATTCCAAAAGCGCCCGCAGCGATGATATGAACCGTTTCCATTTTCCGCTTCACTCCTTACGCAAATGGCTGCGGCCAAGCGTTAAGTTCTTGTTCCCCTCGTACGGCATGCCCCATGAGTTTGGGCGCTTCATATAAACGGGGAGTTCCCAAAAAACGGGCCCGATAGCTGAACGACAGGGGCATCAAGGTCGGAATAATCACCCGTACGGCATATAATCCCGCTCTTTTGGCTTCATCCGTGGTCAGATCTACCGCAAACACCTCGTGTCCTTTGGACTTCAGCCGGTTCACCAGATTCGCGAGATCGGTTCCCGGATGCCCCGTATCCAGCGCGCGAATTCCGGATAAATTCTTGCTTGCCGGGGTTCGGAGCAGAAAGTCATAGGCCGATAATCTTTCATGACTGCCCATATAGGTGGCGCCATCGTATACTTTCATAAAATCGTCCAGATGTTTCGGGTGCTTCATTCCGTTCTGCAACGCGATGCGGGATGATGCGGATTCTCTCATTAGTTTTGTCAATGCGTGATAGGGATTGAGTTCAGTGGAGCACATAACCATGGCGGCTAATTGCTTATTGTGAGGGGCAAGTTGAACGCTGTAAAACGTAGGGATTCCAATGTCGGTCATGGCATCGAAAAAAATTTGTTGAACGTGTCGATTTCGCTTCAAATTGTCCAGATAGGGCTGCACCCATTCCGGATAAGCATCCAGACGAAGCCTGGGCAGCTCCAATTGCTGCAGCCAAGTGACCGCAATCGCATCGCGCTCGATCACCTCGCAGATGGCGCCTAGCAGCGCCTGTTCCAGAGTACGGTGGGCCGCACAGCCGGTAGAGATCGGCAGCCATATGTTCTCCCCCGCACTCATCGTATCGAAGTTGAGATAGACCATGATCGCCGGCAGCCAAACCAAGCGCCCGTCGGTTAAGGAAAGGCCCCGCACCCATCGGATGGGGAGGTTCTTATCCGGCTTTTGCAGCGGACATCGCGGATGGCACAGCTCCGAGTCCGAGCACCTGGGGATACGATCCAAATCCAAAGCTTCTCCTTCCAGCTCCCGGCCCGTCGCCCAAATCATTTGCTTCTCGTCGTAGACACAGCTCGCATAACGCTCCAGCGTTTCGGCAACCGCTCTTAATCTGGCTTCCTCCCCGGTCAAGCCGCTGCCCGCGCCGTCGGCGGAGAAAGCCATCGTGGGAATCACGGCGGATATATTTCCCGTTAATCCGCTATACACTTCGTATGAGGGTTCACCCGGCAGCGGGGGCAGGGAAATCACGTTTTGCAGCAGCCCGCCGATGGGTTGAACCAGCTTTTCGACAAAATGCATGGTCATCCTCCGATCCGGAACAATTTTTTGGCATTTTTGCGGGCGTCCTTACGACGGCCTCTTTCTTGATCGGAACGATCGTCCCACTGAAAAGTATACAGAGCGATGACCAGAAACAGCGCCGCCGTCGACGTCATCACCAAACAATCGACAAATAAAGACGCCATCGCTTCCGTCCCGGTATTGACGAATTTCCTTAAGCCGTCGCCGAAATAAGTTAAGGGCACGTACTGCGAGAACGTTCTAATCAAAGGAGGCATCCATTCCAGCGGGTAAAATAAACCGCAAACAATCATTAAAGGCCCCATAATCAGTCCGATAACGCCGTTAACCGCTTCCTGGGAGCGGAGCATTCCTCCGAGCATATAGCCCAAGGAAAAAAACATCAGCAGCCCAAAACCGGAGACCATTAATATTCCGGGCACGGACTCCGCGGTCACTATGCCGGTTTGAAAACTGTAGACCAGCATGATCGCCACTTGAATCATTGCAATGACGGCCCTGACCAAAATTTGCGATGCGACCAGGTTAAACCGATTCACGGGCGTCAGGGCAAACAACCGCAAGCTCCCTCTTTGCCTCATTTGAATAATCGGAACGGAAGTTCCCGTAAGGCTTAAAGAAAGAAAAGCCAGAATCAAGACGGAGGGGAAGGTAAACTTTAATATGTCGAACGGCTTCCTTGCGTCCCCTATCGGCTCTGTTACCATCTGCGGTCCGCCGGTCGGATGAAGCTGATCGTATAGCAAGCTTTTCAAAATCAGAACGAGATCTTCTTTATTCCGGTCGTAGACCAGTCTGACCGATCCTTGCGCGTCCAGCGTGCGCGGCAATACAACGGCGGCATCCAGCTCTTTCTTCGCAAATTTGGCGTTCAGCTCCGCTTCTTCGGCATTCGATACCTGAAAACGGTCATGCTGCCGAAGCTGTTCCGTCAGACTTTGCACCTTAGCGTCGCTTCCGGATGCCATCACGATCCCTACCTTGATCGGGGCAGGCTGGGATTGATAAGAAATGAAAGCAAATAAAGCAATAAACATAAAGGGAAAGACAAGCACAAAGAAAAACGTCGTCCTATCGCGTACCAATTCCCGATAATTCATAAGAAACAGCTGGATAAACGCATTCCAGTTCGTCTTGATACTCGCTTTGTTCATGCTCCCTCTCCTGTCAGAGATTTGCCGGTCAGCTCCAAAAAGACGTCCTCCAGATTTCCCCGTTTGATCAGCAAATGCGTCCAGCTCCCGATATTAAACTGGCCGCTGCACAAGCGCGCTACGGTAGCGTCCGAATTCGTCGAGACCAAAGCTACCCTTGTCCTGCCGGAAGCGCGGTCCTGAGCGGCTGAGCTAATTTCGGGAAACGATTCGATCCATTTCAGATCGCACTCGTCTTCCGTGTAGAACTGAACGATTTTTTCGGTACAGTAGGTATGGATTAATTCGTCCGGCGTGCCTAAGGCGATCATCCTCCCTTGATTCATAATCGCCACCCGATTGCACAGCGCTTCGGCTTCTTCCATCGAGTGGGTAGTCAAAACGACCGTCCGCTTTCTCTTTCGAAACGCCAAAATCGCCTCCCATAAATCGCGTCTTGCTCTGGGGTCGAGCGAGCTGGTGGGCTCGTCCAAAAATAAAATTTTCGGGTCGGAAACTAAAGCAACGGCAATCAGCACTCTTTGCTTCTGTCCGCCCGATAAATTTTTGACCAAGGTGTCCGCTTTATCTTCCAGACCGGTTAGCGGAATCAGTTCGCGGTAATCCAGGCCATGTCCGTAAAAGCTTGAAAATAGCTTTAAGGTCTCCTTCACCGTTAAATGAGGCAAAAGACTGGCCTCCTGGGGCTGTACGCCTATTATTTTTTTGATCGCGTTGCGGTCCGACTGTGCATCCCATTCAAAAATGCGAATGGTTCCGCTGGTCGGGTTTCTCATGCCGACGATGCTCTCAAGCGTCGTCGTCTTTCCCGCCCCGTTCGGACCGAGAATGCCGAAAATTTCTCCTTCCTCAATCCGTAAGGTAAGACCTTCTACGGAAGTGACAGACCCGTATCGCTTGGTAACTTCTTTGAGATTTACCGCCGCTATGGTTTGTGCCAACCTTAAAACGCCCCCTATCCCATCGAGGCTGCGAAACGCCCGAACCAATAAATGTAATTAAATCCAAATAAATAATTTTTATCCCAATTAAAAATAGCATAGGAGCTTGAAAATAAGAATAGGCTCTTTTTACTATATATTTTGGTTTTGTTTACAATTATTTACTTTATTCGCACTTGGAAAAGCCCGGCATCAGCACCCTTTGCATCAAGTGTCTGTTGCCGGGCTTTACTGCCCCGTTATAATTTCGGCAGCACCTGCCGGGCACCGAGAAAAATCCAAGTCACAATAACAAAAGGCAGCGTCAGGATCGGCAGTCCATACGCCTGAAACCACGTATTCAATCCGGCCGTCACGGGTACGGTACTGACGGCAGCCAGCAGGCCAACCAGCAGCGCCGGACGCTCCCTGGTGTGGAATACAGAGGATACCGCCATCATCGTCAAAACCGCGTTATACCCGAATATCCCGAGGTTCAGATTCGTAATTTCCGCTCCCATCAAGTCAGCCGTCAGCCAGGCGATGGCGGTCCCCATGACCGCCATTAGCCCCAAGCGCCAATTTGCCCAAAATACTCCAAGGAGAATGAGAATTCCGGACAAGAAGCCCGTCTGGAAATAGATCTGATCAATTCCGTTGAGCAAGCCCGAAGCCAAATCAATTCTCCCGGCGGTGTTCATATGCCAGTGGGCAAGATCTTGGGGAATCAGCCCCGGGTCAAGCCGGAGCGCATTCAAATGATACGATGCCAGCAGGAAGAGCCAAGTCACCACTGTATACGGGAAGGTAAGGACCGGTATGTTGGTGCGCTTGAACAAATGCATGAACGCAGCCGTACATAATGTGCCTAGGGCGGCTGCCCCCAGAATCGTAGCGAGATTGGCCGTCAGGAAGACGGATAAACCAAGCCCGGTCAGAACGGCATTAAATCCGAACAATCCCTGATGAACGGCCGACTTGTCGGCCCCGCCCATATAGCCGACCAAGGTGCCGATCATGGCGGACAGAAGTGCGACCACGCCCAGCTTGACATGAACAGTCGCCAAGGCGATGACAATGATGAAGCCTGTCCAGGCATTCTCGATCAGGATCACTTGGGAGACACCCTTTAAGGATGCAAGGATAAAAGGAACCGGGTTCCATTTCAGATTTAGCGCATAAGCCTGAAGTTGTCTGTTCAGAATAGTAATTCCTCCTTTCTAGCCCCACTTCTCCTCAATTCGGAATACCCGCCATATTCCATACGAGACCGACCACGTCAGAATGAAGAGGATGACCAGGATATAACCGACCGAGCCCATATCCAGATTTTGCATATAGCTCCAGAAAGTGCCCTCCAGACTAAACTGCTCTGCTGAGGTTTGCATAATTTCAACAAATGCAACGAACAGGGCGGCAATAACGGACATGGCCGTCACCGTCAGGTTATAATACATTTTGCGTATCGGCTTGTTAAAAGCCCATTGGTAGCTGGACGTCATAAACACGCCATCCGCCGTATCCATCAAGCTCATACCGGAGGCAAATAAAATCGGCAGCGACAGGACGCCGATCCACGAAATGGAGCTGCTGGCCGCATTCTGGGACATGGCGAGCAGCCCGATCTCCGATGCCGTATCGAAGCCCAGGCCAAACAGGAAGCCAATAAAATAAATATGCCAGCTGCGGCCAACCAGTTTGAACAGAGGACCGGTCAAGCGAAATATGAAGCCTCTGGAATCGAGAAGTTCCTCCAGCTTCTCTTCCTGGCCGGGCATCTGTTTCAGCTGCCTGAATATCCGGTACATATGCACCAGAATGAACAAGTTGATGAGCCCGATCAACAGCAGAAATAGGCCGGAGACGGTTGAGCCGATCACGCCTCCCCATTGCTCCATCATCGGCAGATTGCTTTTTACCCAGTTCATGGAGACGACAACCCCGACAGTTAACAACAGGACAACGGTAGAGTGGCCGAGTGAAAAATAAAAGCCTACGCCTTCCGCATCCCTCTTTTGCTCAATAAGCTTGCGAACCGTGTTATCAATCGCCACGATATGATCCGCATCAAAGGCATGACGAAGTCCCAGTGTATAGGCTAATACGCCAAGTCCCAGCATGGCGGGGTGATGCGGAATGGTGACGAGCAGGAAGGCAATTCCGATGATATGAAGCCCTGCAACGCTCCCAAAATATTTCATCCAGGGTTTGCCCGTTAATGTACGTCGTAGCAACATCATTTCACGGCTCCTCAGGCGTCAAATTTAATATTTTCTGAGAAACACAGGCTTAAGCCCCAGCCATTGCTCGCGAACCAACCTTTGGCAGGCTGCAAATAGCCGCTCAATATCCTGTGTGGAAGAAGCGAGTACACGCACCGAAAATCCAGGGACGGGGAGCATGGACAGCCCCATTCTGCACGGCGCTGTTCCGGCGTCCATGGCCTCATAGAGCTGATCCAGAAAATCCGAAGTCATCTGCTCACCAACGACGATCATCGACCCGAAATGAGTATACCCCTCCAGCAAACCAATGCTTGTCAGGTCTTGCTCCGAAGGAGCCAGTCTCACCTGATCGTATACGGCCAGATCACCGTCTACATAAATTTCCGTCTTCAATCTCAGCCTGTCGTAGCTGAATAACTCGCCATCCGGCGACCATCCCGGTGTTACGATATCACTGAAGATGAGCGTTGAGCCCCGCTCCATCCGAATCGTTGTCTTTTGCTTGTACTGTGCATGCCGGTAAGCAATCAGCGGATCGGGCACATATTCCAGGAAGCTGCCCTTTTTCATCCTGATCTCCATCTCCTGAACCGGCGCCGTATTTCGGGTCTTGTATACTTTGGTCGACGCTTGGGTCGTGAGCAGCAGTCTGGCGTCTTGGGCGAGCTCGATATCCAGCTTGTACCGGTCACCGTCCACATACCCGCCGCCCGGATTTAAAATATAGTAATGCGGCTGTCCGGATTCATCGGGATACAGTGGGCGAGTCAGCTTGAATGCATTTTCATAGTACAAATCCGTCGCTATGGTCTTCCCTTGCTTAGGAGCAACCGCCAGCCGCAGATATCCCGTCCATTCCATGGTTATTCCAAGCCTGCCAGCATGGCATTGTCCTTGATCCATTGGATGACTTCATCAAGACCCCGATTGTCCTTCAAGTTGGTGAATACAAACGGCTTGTTCCCCCGGAACGTATGGGTGTCCTTAGCCATCACTTCCAGGCTTGCGCCGACATAAGGCGCCAAATCGATCTTATTGATAATGAACAGATCGGATTTGATCATGCCCTGTCCGCCTTTACGCGGAATCTTCTCGCCTTGCGCCACGTCGATAATATAGATGGAGAAGTCTACCAGCTCAGGGCTGAACGTCGCCGCCAGGTTATCGCCGCCGCTTTCCACGAATATAAGCTGAACCTTCGGATGCCGCTTCACCAGCTCATCAATGGCCGCAAAGTTCATCGACGCATCCTCCCGGATCGCGGTATGCGGGCAGCCGCCTGTCTCGACGCCAATGATCCGGTCTGTCGGCAGCACGCCGTTTTCCATCAGGAATTTTGCATCTTCCTTGGTGTAAATATCGTTGGTGACGACAGCCATGCTAGTTTCTTCGCTCATGTAACGGGTTAATTTCTCGACAAGCATGGTTTTGCCGGCGCCGACAGGACCGCCGATTCCGATTCTGATTGCTTTCATAATCCGTTCCCTGCTTTCTCTGATGGTATGATGTAACTGGCGATGTCTCTAGGACATGAACAATCGCACGTGCAGTCGCTCATGGATCATTTGGGAGCATTCAAGGCCCGGAGATGCGATGCCCAGATCGTCCGGCTCTAATTGTCCGATTCTGTCCACCGCCTGAATCAGTTCTTCCTGAAGCTCATGAATGAGCTGCTGCCCGTCGGTTTGCCCAAGCGGAATGCCTCGGACGCCATTTTGAATTAAACTGGTCGTGCACGAGAATAAGTAAGACAGCAGCGCCTGGGATGGCGAAATTTCAAAATGCCTTGCCAGCAGAGCGAACACAATAGCCGGATGACCGAAGGAAAGCCGGGCCCGGACCCGCTGCTGGTAGTCAGTCAGAAGTGGCGACTGGTACAGTTCGTTGCTCAGCTTCAGCATCCGCTCCCCCATTCGCTGGCTTGCCTCTCGAACCTCCTTCGGAAGAAGCTGGGCGAACAGGATACGGTCAATCTCCCAGACCTTCTCCGGCTCGCCCGCCTGAAGCGCTTCGGATACAAGGCGGAAAGCCAGCCCATCTGAGTAGATGAGCTGCTCCCGAATATAGACCTCAAGCCACTTTTTGAAGCTGTGTTTATCCGTAACCTTGCCTTCCTGCATATACGTTTCCAGCCCGAAGGAATGACTGAACGCCCCGGTCGGCAAATTCGAGTCACACCATTGAAGTAAAATGAGCCATTGCTTATCCATGGCTGTGGCCGATATGGCGGAATGCCTGCTTGACCTGCCTCTTCTCGCGGGAAAATGGAATGCCCAGCTCCTGCAGAAGCTCTTCCACCAGATAATCATATTGGATCAGCATCGCATCTCCTTCGAATTGAGCCGGCAGATGGCGGTTGCCAAGCTTATGGGCAATATCGCCCATCTCCTGCAGTGTCCGCGGACGGATGACAAGAAGATCATCCGGAACCACATCGATCATGATGAGGTTATGATCGTCCATGTACAGAATGTCTCCGGCTACGAGGTCTTTCGCTTCCTTCAAGCGAATGCCCAGCTCCTTGCCATGGTCGGTTGTCACTCGTTGGATTCTTTTTACCAGATCGCTGCTTTCCAGATATACTTTTTCAATATGACGCTTCTTCAGCTCTTCGCTGCTTAGCTGATCAACATGGGTTACCACTTGTTCAATAATCATCGGGTTCACCTCAGAATAGGAAATAGCGCTGTGCCATCGGCACAACATCAACGGGCTCGCAGGTCAACAGTTCGCCGTCCACGCGCACTTCATACGTTTGCGCATCCACCGTGATCTCCGGCGTTTCAGCGTTATGCTTCATATCTTTTTTGCTTACATGGCGAATACCGTGAACCGGCAGCACCATTTTTTGCAAGCCCAGCTTTTCGTGAACGCCAAGATCATAAGCTGCCTGGGACACAAAGGTGATGGAGCTGCTTTGCAGCGCTTTGCCGTAGGACGCAAACATGGGGCGGTATAAAATCGGCTGCGGCGTCGGAATGGAGGCGTTAGCGTCTCCCATCAGGCTGTGGACGATCATGCCGTCCTTCATGACCATCTCCGGCTTCACTCCGAAAAAGGCCGGTTCCCAGAATACGAGGTCCGCAATTTTACCTGTTTCGATGGAACCTACATAGCTGCCGATCCCCTGAGCGATAGCAGGGTTGATTGTATATTTGGCTACATACCGCTTGACCCGCTCGTTGTCGCCAACACCGGCATCTCCCGGCAGCTTGCCTCTTTGCTTCTTCATTTTGTCGGCGGTCTGCCAGGTCCGCATAATGACTTCCGCTACCCGGCCCATCGCCTGAGAATCGGAGCTCATAATGCTGATAATGCCAAGATCATGCAATATATCTTCGGCAGCGATCGTCTCTCTGCGGATACGCGAATCGGCGAAGGCGATATCTTCGGGCACCTTGGGGCTTAGATGATGGCAGACCATCAGCATGTCCAGATGCTCGTCGATCGTATTGACCGTGAACGGACGAGTCGGATTGGTTGAGGCGGGAAGCACATTGGCGTAGCCCGCCATCTTGATAATATCCGGGGCATGTCCGCCTCCGGCGCCTTCCGTATGGAAGGTATGGATGACACGGCCACGAATCGCAGCAATCGTATCCTCGACAAAGCCGAATTCATTCAGCGTGTCGGTATGGATCGCCACCTGAACATCATATTCGTCTGCGACACGCAGCGCATGATCGATGGTCGAGGCCGTAGCGCCCCAGTCTTCATGGATTTTCAAGCCGATCGCTCCGGCACGCACCTGCTCGGCCAGTGGCTCTTCGGCTGATCCGTTCCCTTTGCCCAAGAAGCCGACATTGATCGGGAAACCTTCTGCGGCTTCGAGCATACGATAGATGTTCCACTCTCCGGGTGTGCACGTCGTCGCCTTCGTGCCTTCCGCTGGGCCTGTCCCTCCGCCGATCAGCGTAGTCACACCGGAGGTTAGGGCAGCTTCGACTTGCATCGGGTTAATAAAGTGGATATGGGTATCGATGCCGCCTGCCGTTACGATTTTGCCCTCGCCGGCAATGATTTCGGTCCCTGCGCCGATGATAAGGTCCACACCGTCCATCACCAGGGGGTTGCCGCTTTTGCCGATACCGGCAATTTTCCCGTCGCGGATGCCAATATCCGCTTTATAGATCCCGGTATAGTCTACAATAATCGCATTGGTGATGACGACGTCCATAACCCCTTCTGCGCGTACGGCCAGCGGATGCTGTCCCATACCATCGCGTACCGATTTCCCGCCGCCAAATTTGGCTTCTTCCCCGTACTGTGTATAATCTTTTTCGATCTCAATGAACAGCTCTGTATCCGCCAAACGGACGGCATCTCCAGTTGTCGGTCCGTACATATCTGCATATTGTCTTCTTGACATATGGAAACTCATCATTATTCCTCCCTTATGCTTCTGCAGTAAACTGTGCGATGCTGACCGCGTACGTCTATCTGTTCACTGAACCTTCGGTTTTGTTATTGAAGCCATACACACGGCGTTCTCCGGCAAAGGGGATCAGCTCTATCGTTTTGGAATCGCCGGGCTCGAAGCGCACGGCTGCACCGGCCGGGATGTTCAGCCGCATGCCAAAGGCAGCTTCCCAATCGAACGCGAGAGCTGTGTTTACTTCATAGAAATGGTAATGAGAGCCTACCTGAATAGGACGATCCCCTGTGTTAAGCACCTCGAGGGTGATACTCTTTTTTCCCGCGTTGCAAATGATGTCGTCATTCCGCAAAATATATTCCCCTGGAATCATATCCAATTCTCCTTCTCTTCTGAATGATGGATGGTCAAACTATTTGATCGGTTCATGAACCGTTACAAGCTTCGTCCCGTCCGGGAAAGTAGCTTCCACTTGCACGTCATGGATCATTTCGGGAACACCTTCCATAACATCCTCACGCGACAGCACCTTCGTGCCCTCTCTCATAAGCTCCGCAACGGTTTTCCCGTCCCGCGCTCCTTCCAGAATTTCATAAGTGATCAACGCGACCGCTTCGGGATAATTCAGCTTGAGCCCTCTCTCCTTCCGGCGCCTTGCCAAGTCAGCCGCTACCACAATCATTAATTTCTCCTGCTCTCGAAGCGAGAGTTTCATAGTCCATCCTCCTTGTGTGATATTGAGCCTATTTGGTATGTTTTTCCTGAAAAACAAGATCATTCTAGCGCCATGACATTAAAATTAGATTAATGGAATATTATTATAAGGTAAAATATTTACATTTAAATTAATTACCGAAAGATCATCTTGAATGGCTTGAAGTCTAAGTTCCAAACAACCTAAGCATCACGCGGCGGCGGATAGTGGATTTACAAAGCCACGGTTCAGTTATTTGGACCCTTGTTCATGCAAAAACTAACTTCTAATGTTTGGTTTGGACTTGGTCTAATTTGCATAAAAAACTTGTTCTAGGACAGGGAGGTAATATAGCTGTAATGCCACCAAAGTCAACAAAACTCAACGACTTTGGTGGCATTTTTTCTTATTGTAGTCATAATTTAATTCCTAGTGTAAAATGATTGTATATTTAATCCATTTTCATATTGTTTGGAATACGCTAAATCCGTGTTCAAATGGTTAACTTTTGCGTTTGTTGTATAGAATGTATGAGAGGGAGATTAACCGTGCCCCTAACTCTAAACCATAAAAAAGAACAACTGAGTATTGCTTATATTAGGGCTGTAGCTGCTGCTGCAGGATTCAGCTGTACAAAACCTGATGTAGATGATGATAGTGTTGATATTATGATCTCTTGTTCGGGTACATTTGGAGACAATGCTCTAATGCGTTCTCCAAGAATTGAGGTACAGGCAAAGGCTACCGCTGCTGAATTAAGACCTGAGAGTGAAAGCGTTAAATTCAGTTTGCCTGTTAAAAATTATGAGGATCTAAGAGGAATAACGCTTGTTCCTAGAATACTTGTTGTGATGCTTGTTCCTGAAGAAGTTGAAACATGGATAGAGCAGAACGAAAATCATATGATGGTACGACGTTGTGCATATTGGATTTCACTGCAAGGGCGGCCCGAAACAGATAATGCGTCAGCGATTACTATCGATATTCCACGTCATCAGACTTTCAATGTGGCCTCTGTACAGTCGCTTATGGAACGAGTCGCTCGGAGGGAACCGTTATGATTATTGAATGGAAAGATTCTATAACTTCACTTCGGCCAACAGAAGTGTCTCTGTATCTTCGAGCTAAGGGATGGAAAAGAACATATACTTACGAGAATAACTATGGTTCTATTTGGAACTATACATCATTAAATGGAGAAGAAGTCGAGGTAATATTACCAGAGGATCAAACTTTACGTGATTACAAAATAAGAATGATCGAGCTTTTTAAGACTTTGGAAATGGTTGAAACACGGAACGTAGTTGCAATCGTCAATGATGTCAGTATAAGTGGTGCTGATGTTTTACGTTTTAGAGTAGCATCCAGTGAAGCTCTCACAGGGACAATACCTCTTGTTCAAGCAGCCTCTCTTACGAGAGGGGTGGAGACTGCTTTATTAGCTGCGGCATGCTCAACAATTTCACCAAAGTCATACTTTCCAAGAATGTCCTACAATGAAGCTAGAGACTATTTAAATGGTTGTCGAATGGGGCAAAGTGAGCGAGGAAGTTATATAGTTACTGTTTTATCACCTGTAGCTCCTCCACTGATTAAGCAAGGAAGTTTATTTCCTGACTATGAAGACGAAGAAGCGTTCGAAAGACGTGTCTTGTTTACACTTTTTAACGGCTTGTACCAATTAAAAGGGGCTTTGGCGACCGGCACAGGTGAAGCTATTGAAGAAACAGTAAGTGCGGGTGTGAGTGCAAACTTGTGTGAAGCATTAACACTCATGCAACCTACAAATGAGGTCGGAGAGTTGGAAGTGGGAATATCATGGGCTCCTGTGAGACCGGTAAAGAAACAAGTTCCCCAATCCAAAGTTAGATTCTCCAAAGAATCTTTTCCTTTAATCACAGAATGTGTAAAGTATCTTCGGCAAACAGCCCCAATTGAAGGGTATGAGTTAAGGGGGTTGGTAAGAAAGCTTGAATCGACCGACCCTAATCAGGGTGGGAGAGTTTCAATAGTGAGTTTCATGGAAAACAAAGCTACAAACATAACCGTCGATTTGCCAGCGGAAAAATATAAAATTGCTGTAGAGGCACATGCTACTGGATCGATGTTTTTTTGCAAAGGAACTCTTTCCAAAGAATCGAAAGGCTATAAGCTTTTTGGTATCAGTGATGTGCGAATAGAACATGAGCTTCAGTATGATTAACTCATGAAACCTCCCCGAACACCTTCAGCATCCGCGACGGCGGATTGTGGATTTACAAAGCTACATCTCCCTCCATAAAAGCCAAAACACCGAGCCAAGGGGTCGGTGTTTTGCTGTCGGAGGACTACTAACGTAATTTATCAAGAAGGTTCAATCAATTTTTTAACATTGCTGCTGTTAATTAAAGATTGAGCCACATTTAGATCATGTTCATAAAGCTTATTTACATCATTAATTAAACGGATGTTTTTATTGGCTTGAATAATAACTGCTTCCAGAAAAAGTTTAATCCACTGATCCCAATCCCCCTTATACCTTGTATCGTTTAAAAATCGATAATATTTATGTTTATCCTTTTCCAACGCTTCACTTAAAAAGAAGTTAGGATAATCTATTACCCTCTTATTCAATAAATAAAAAGGAATGAGAATCCTTCCGATCCTTCCGTTACCGTCTAGAAAAGGATGGATCGTCTCAAACTGGGCATGAATAATAGCAACCCGGATTAATTCATCGAGGTCGTCTTTAGGATCATTGATATAAATTTCAAGATTGCTCATATATTGATCAACTAAGTGTGGCGCGGGAGGAATATAGGTAGCCGTCTCTAACGTACATCCTTCGGGTCCTATAAAATTTTGAATTCTTCTATATTCTCCAGGAGAACGATTGCTGCCGCGAACCTCATTAGACATGAGTGTGGTATGCATCGATTTAAAAAGCCTTGTAGAAAGCGGCAGGAACGCTAATTTAGCCATTCCTTCTCGAAGCGTATGATAATAGTTCAATACTTCTTGAATATCTTTGTTATTTTTTCTGCTCTGAGCCTCGACTTCAAGAACTTCGTATTGAACGGATTCGAGTAACACAACCAGATTTATAATAATTGTGAGGGGAGCTTTGAAGTTTCAAGCAACACCTGATACTGGGCTACTTTTTTATTGGCTTCGATTAGTTCCCGTATGAAAAGCAACGGATTTATTTGCTCTTGTTTCAATGGTAATTCTTCCGGAACATAGGGTGTCCTTGCCATGGTTACACCTCTTTTCTTAAATCAATACTAATTTCAACATGCTGTTCATCCAAACCTCCCCTACCAGCAACTCCTTTTCCCACCCCCCTCACTTTTTTAAGGTTCCTGTAAGGTTCATATTAAAACGCTGTAAGGTGCGGCGAACTATAATCGTTCTTGTAAAGATACAAGGAGGATTACTTCATGAAAACCATCTTACAAGCAAGCAACGTTCAAAAAATATACGGCACGAAGGAAAATCAATACAAAGCGCTGGAAGATATCGATCTGGAAGTGAAGGAAAGCGAGTTTATCGGCATTATGGGGCCTTCGGGGGCGGGGAAATCCACCTTGCTCAATATTTTGTCCACCATCGATACCCCGTCGTCCGGAGAAATCGTCATCGCCGGCCAACATATCGTGAAGATGAACGAGGAACAATTGTCGGACTTCCGCCGTAATCAGCTCGGCTTTATATTTCAGGACTATAACCTTCTCGATACGCTGACAGTCAAGGAAAACATCCTGCTGCCGCTCGCCTTATCGAAGGTTCCGGCCAAGGAAATCGAAGCGCGTGTCCATGAAATCGCCGATACGTTCGGCATTCGGGACATTCTCGACAAATACCCCTATCACATCTCCGGGGGGCAGAAGCAGCGGACAGCCGCGTCGCGTGCCATTGTCGCCAATCCGAGCTTGATCCTGGCGGACGAGCCGACAGGCGCACTGGATTCGAAATCGGCCACCAGCCTGCTCGAAAGTTTGACCCTGCTCAACGAGCGGCATCGGTCGACGATCATGATGGTGACGCACGACGCGTTCGCCGCAAGCTTCTGCAAGCGAATTTTATTTATTAAAGACGGCAAAATGTACGCCGAAATCCATAAGCTCCAGCAATCGCGGCAGGAATTTTTCCAAAAAATACTCGATGTCCTCGCTTCGCTTGGAGGTGGGCGGTAAATGACGTTAGTTCAGCTTGCCGGAAAAAACATCCGGAAAAACTTCACCAACTACTTCCTGTATTTTGCTTCGATGATTTTTAGCATCGTCATCTACTTTACGTTCGTTTCGTTAAAGTACGATTCGACGATCTTGGCCACGTCGGATGCTTCGCCCAAAATCAGCTCCGCCTTTACCGGGGCTTCGGCGGTCTTAATGATTTTCGTCGCCATTTTCATCTGGTACTCCAATGCCTTCTTCACCCGCAAGCGTAAAAAAGAAGTCGGCCTGTACTCGCTGCTCGGCGTGCGAAAGAAGCAAATCGGCCGGATGCTGTTCTACGAAAACTTGATGATGGGCCTCTTCGCCCTCGTGATCGGCATTCTGCTCGGGTCTCTACTGTCCCGAGGGTTTGTGACGATTTTGATGAAGGTCACGGGCTTTGACGCGATGGCAAATTTCCACATTTCGCCGCAAGCGGTGATCAATACAATCGTCGTATTTACCGTAATTACCGTCATTACGTCGTTCCACGGGTACCGATTGATTTACCGGTTCAAATTAATCGAGCTGTTCCAGGCGGACAAAGAAGGAGAACAAGAGCCGAAAGCCTCCTTGGCGATGGCGTTGTTAGCCGTACTATGCATCGGCATCGGCTACTGGCTGGCGCTTCAAAACATATTGGAGTCCGACGTTTGGCGAAAATTGGGCTTCATGGTGACACCGCTCGTGATCGTGGTCACCGTGATCATAGGCACTTATTTATTGTACAGCACCTTCATCGTGTACCTGTTAAAGCTGGCCCGGAAAAACAAAAAGCGATTTTGGAACGGTGTCCAACTCATCAGCACCTCCCAGCTTCTGTACCGCATGAAAGGAAACGCCCGCACGTTAACGATCATCGCTGTCCTGAGCGCGACAACACTGACGGCCGTCGGAACGGCGTACAGCTTTTATTACAATAACCGAAGCAGCGTCGAGCTTGCCGATCCCAACAGCATGATGTTTATAGCGAGCGACCAGCGTACAACGAATGAAGTCCAAGACCGGATTTCGCGCGATCAGAAGCATGAAGTTGTTTACCATGAGCGCATTCCGGCCCTGCAAATGAAGGTAGACATAACGAGCCTTAATAGTAAAATTTCCAGCGATATCGTGAGCTATACGCTTATTTCCAATACAGCTTTTAACAAACTGGCGGAAGTCCAACAACGAAAAGATTCGCTGTCGCTGAAAGGCCAAGAAGCGGCCGTATTGGATGCGGGGTATTATGAAGGGCTGTCGCCTGAATATGTAGGCTCGACGGTGTCCTTGAAGGCGAAGGAGCTTGCGGAGAACGTTACCTTCACGAGCTTAAAGCGGTATAACGTCCTCAATCTTCGGACGGCGAATACGACAGTCGTCGTCAGCGATGAGGTCTTTGCCAGATTGCAACAAGAAGCTCCCCTCATAAAGATGGAAGCTTACAAGATTACGCACGAGGACGATGCGAAGCTGTTAACGGGCGAGATTCAATCCATGCTGCCGCGGGAAGCGCGCTTTTCCAGCTTCTACACGGATTATGCCGCCGGTATGGAATCGAGCGGGCTCATCATTTTTATGGGCGGGTTCCTGGGATTGGTTTTTCTCGCGGCCACGGGCAGCATCATTTACTTTAAACAGCTGACGGAAGCCAACGCGGACAAGGACCGTTATGCCATTCTGCACAAGATCGGCGTGAACAAAAAAGAAATTCGCAAATCGATCGCCAAACAAATATTATTCGTCTTCGCCCTGCCGTTAATCGCGGGAATTGCGCATTGCGCCGTTGCTTTAACTGCTTTGTCCAGGCTCATTCAAACCAACCTGGTGATTCCCGTCTTGATCTGCATAGGCGCCTATGCTTGCATGTACATCGTTTATTACTTCTTGACCGTCAACACCTACTACAAAATTGTAACCAAATCGAATGCATAACATAGAAGGGGAGAGAACTATGAAAAAAATAATCATTTCATGCATCGTCATCGCGGCTCTTTTACTCGGAGGCTTATTCTTCCTACAGAACGTCAATCTGAACCGGTTAGGGACGGACGTATATTATACGCAGATTCAAGGACAAGGAAAGAAGCTTGAAGATAAACTGGACAACGGAGAAATCATGGTCAGATTCGAATACGAGCTGCCGGCTTTTGATAAGAACGGACAGCAAAAGACATTTAAGTTCTCCGCCCCCAAGCAGCTTCGGGAGAAAGCGTATCTCAGCCTGTTTGTGAAAGACGGAAAAGGCGTGACCTCCTATCAGGAAGTAACGAAGGAAGAGCTTCCACAGAAAGCAAGTCAGCAATTGCAGTAAATCGAACGAGCGTAAGCAGCCAACCCATATGAACCCATCCATCCCACAGCAAGAAAGGATCGCAGCCTTAGATATCATTCGGGGGCTTGCGTTAATCGGAATCTTGTTTATCAATGTCAAAGGATATATCGTCCTCACCGAAGGGATGATAATACCGGAGTATACCGGAATTGATCAAGTGATCGACACCCTGATTCTCATGTTCGTGGAAAAGAAGTTTTTCTCCATCTTCTCGTTCCTGTTCGGCGTCGGCTTCTACATCTTCGCCTCGCGCGCCGAGAGTCGGGGGGACAAGCCGCTCTGGCGGTTTACCCGCCGCTTGCTGATGCTCCTTCTTATCGGCATTCTTCATGCCTTTGTCTTCTGGGGCACCATCCTGCCGGTCTACGCCTTGATCGGTCTATTGCTTCTTCCTTTCTACCGGGCCAAGGTGACGACCATACGCAATTGGCTTGGCGGAATCGCCGGTGTGTACTTGCTTGCGCTCATCTCGAAGCTCGCCATGGGGGCCGCGGTTCCGTTATCCAGCGTGGTCGATTTTGTAATCTCCGATACGACTTTAATCTTCATTATGTTTTTGGCCGGATTTCTGGCGGCGAAGGCCGACTGGATCAGACGGATCGAAGAATTGAAAAAGCGGATTCGCTTGGTGCAGCTTGGGTCCTTGCCGATCTTTGCCGGGTTGTCGGTCTGGATCTGGACAGCGGCTCAGCATGGAACGGATGACCTGAAGCTCATCATTTCCTTGAGCGCCATTCCCGGAGTCTTATTGTATGTAACATCGCTGTTTCTATTGCTTGAGCATCGGACAGCCGGGACGATCCTTCAGCCCTTCGCACACGTGGGCCAGATGGCGCTGACGAATTATGTCGCCCAAAGCTTAATCGGATCGTTGTTCATCTCGATCATGGGCCTGGAGACCGTGTCCCCCGTCAATGTGGTCCTCATCGCCTGCCTGATTATGATCGTGCAGCTCGTCTACAGCAGCCTGTGGTTCCGCTTCTTTAAGATGGGCCCACTGGAAAAAGCATGGCGGTTCATGACCTACGGCAAAAAGCAAATCGCCAAATAAATCCGGACAATGCGCAAAGAAGCTGATGCAGCATAGCTTTCTTGCGCATTTGTTTCATGCCCTTGATAAATGAAAGAAAGTGCCGCATACTCACACATAACAAGAATTGCATTCCACACCTTTCCCTTCCCAGGAGGCACGATGACATGTCGATCAACAAAAAGGTTTTGATTATAGACGATGAAGAAGCCATATTGAAGCTTGTGGCCACGGTTCTGCGCAAAGAAGGCATCGAGCATGTCATCACGGCCACGACGGCGGAGGACGGATTCGCTCAATTCCAGCTTAAGCAGCCGGATCTTGTGTTGCTGGACATTATGCTGCCGGATGGGGAAGGCTATGACGTGTGCAGACAGATTCGAGCGGTCTCGAAGGTTCCGATTTTATTTTTATCGGCCAAGACGGAGGAAATCGACAAAATTTTAGGCTTTGCCATCGGCGGAGACGATTACATCACCAAGCCGTTCAGCCCCAAAGAGCTGGCTTACCGCGTGAAAGCCCAATTGCGCCGAGCCGATTATATGCAGCCGGAGGCCGTGAAGGATACGATCTTAACAGCCGGCCCCTTTGCGTTAGACGAACAAAAAGCGGAGTTTTTAAAAAACGGAACGAGCATCGAATTAAAGCCCAAAGAGCTCGGATTGATGAAGTATTTCCTCCAGAACGCGAATAAAGTGATCAGCAAGGAAAGGCTTTACGACGCGGTCTGGGGGGAGGATTTTATCGGCATCGACAATACGGTGATGGTTCATATCCGGAGACTGCGGGAAAAAATTGAAGAGCAGCCTTCGCAGCCCCGCTATTTAATTACCGTCAAAGGCTTGGGCTACAAACTGGCCGTCGAGGATGAATAGGCTATGAAATGGAAGTTAACAGTAAGATATCTGATCTCGGTTGTCTTCGTCGTCATCTTCATTATTTTCGTAAACCTGTTCCTTACGCTTGGTCTGTTCACGGCTCAGTCTGTGTTCAATATCCCCATCTTTCAAGAAGAGGAGCACTCTCCCGAGCAATTTACACGACAGTTTGAGGATCGGATCACGATTTCCGGCGATGCGCTGACGATTGCCGACCCAGGCAAGGAAGAGCTAGGCAGCAGGAACGCATGGATTCAAATTTTGGATGAAACCGGCAAGGAGCTCTTCAGCTACAGAGCGCCGGAAGGGTTAAAGAAAAGCTACACGCCCTCGGAAATCGTGCAAATGTACAAGTACAAGGAAGTGAATGGCGAGACGACGGTTTTTGTCGGAGAAAAGAAAGCGGGCGGCCGCGCTTACAGCTATTTCATCGGGATGGAAAACCGCAGTATCAACCGGTATTTTATTTTGTACGATAATCAATCGCTGTTTCGCATGGTGAAGGTCGGCGGCATCGTTCTCGTTATCGATATTTTGATTACGTTACTGATCGGGTATTTCTTGAGCAAACGGCTGACCAAGCCGCTGTATACGCTAATCGACGGGATCAAACGGCTGGCAAGCAATGAATATTTTCATGCCCGGCCGGCGGGTATCTTTAAGCAAGTATTTTCGAATATCAATCATTTGTCCAATCAGTTGAAGGCGAATGAGTCGGAACGAAAAAAATTGGACCGGATGAAAGAGGAATGGGTTACCAACATTTCCCACGACATTAAAACGCCTCTGGCCTCGATTCAAGGCTTTGCCGAAATGATGAAGGACCCGGATTATCGCTTTACCGAAGACGAGATCAGGGAATACGCCGACATTATCGAGAAAAAGTCGCTTTATATCAAAGAGGTCATTGAGGATTTAAGCTTAACGACCAGATTGAAGAACAAAGAGCTAAAGCTAAATAAGAAACAGGTTAATCTGGCCGCGCTCTTGCGAGATATCGTGATCGATATCGTCAATGATCCGAAATACGCCAAGCGTCACATTGAATTTCATGCCGATCAAGATAACATCCCGGCTGAGGTGGATGAAATTCTTGTGCGGAGAGCGATCCACAATTTAATTTATAACGCGCTGATCCATAATGACGCCAACGTGAACATCGCCGTCCGGATTGAAAAGACCGATCGGACCCATATTGTCATCCAGGATAACGGCAAAGGCATCCGAAAAGAGGAGCTCGACAAAATCTTCGACCGCTATTACCGCGGAACGAACACCGGAGATGCGCATAAAGGCTCCGGGCTCGGCATGGCGATATCCAAAGATATTATCCGGGAGCACGGTGGAGAAATAGCGATTCGCAGCGAGATCGGCCGCGGGACGACGATTGACATTCAATTGTAGATTCGGTTCGGTAACGAGGGGAAGGGAGCGCGGCATGGCCGGCTCCCTTATGGTTTATTTTACGAGGACTTTAAGCGGGGAAGATTTCGTCGTACCGAATGAGTTCACCAGCTCGCACGTATAAATATACGTTCCGGGCTTTTGGTTCGTGAAGGTTTTGACCGCCGTCTGCGCTTGCGAGCTGTTGTCCGTCAGCTCTTCCTCGTAGACGAGCGTATCGTTTTCGTACAATCTCCACGTGTCGCCGTTATTGCCCCACCACATGTTCATCGTGATCGCATAGTCCTTCTCGTTGTTCCAATTGTTGTGGCTCAGGCTCGGGGAACCGGGAACGTCGGTCGCCTTCACCGATCCGCTCGCATTGCCGATTTTGACGCCGACCTTCATGGCGCTGCTTCCGGCGCTGTTCACGTTTACGGAGATTTTCGTATCAGCTCCTTCGTAAGTCGCGCTCGAAGGCTTCGTTTTCGGGCCGAACGACGTATTGAAACCGCTTGCGTAATAGTGGTCGTATGTGCCGCTTCTCTTGGTATCGAGCTGGCTGTAGCCGAGCGTGCCTTCGTTGGCCTCTTCGATATCGACCAGCTTCCGCTGCTCATTCATATTGCCGCTCTGCGTCTCGTCCACGTGCCAGATCGCGATGCCCGGCTTGCCGCCTCGGAGCGATTTTTCCAGCGCCCGGTCATATCCCACAAAGCCGCGGTTTTCCAGCAGGAAAAACTGTCCCGGCGTACTTGTGTTGATTTTGACGACATTGTAAGCGTTCGGATTGGACGGTTGAACCGTGTTGAGCGTATACGTATACGAGCCGTTCGCGCTCACTTCCGTCGGCTTCACCCATCCGAGCCGGTATTTGGACCAAGCGTCCATATGAACCGGCGTGGAACCCGCATGGTTGTTCCCGTAAGAACCCCACGACCCGCCGGCCATCAGGCTGTGCGGACCGACACCCATAGAGGAACTGTCCGTGTCGTACAGATCGGGCAGACCGAACAAATGACCGGTTTCGTGAACGAGCACGCCCATCGTCGCCATATGATCGCCTTGGTTTTCGCCTTGCTGGATATACTCCAGGTTCACCGTTTTGCCGTCTCCCTGCCATGTTCCCGCCGACCAGCGGTGCGCCCACAGACTCGGCGTTCCGCCGGCACTGTAAGCGGCTTCATAACCAGCCGTGACGGTTACCAGAAACAGCTCGTCCCGTGTGACTTTGCCATCGTTGTTCGTGTCGAAGCTGGCGAAATTGACGTACGGATTGGCAGCCGCTACGGCGTCCCTGACGATTTTTTGGTTGGCCGCTCCGGTGTTGCCTCCCGTATTCGGGTGAGGATAGCCAAGCTTGACACGAACGATGCCGTCGCCTGCCGTGCCGTACGATTCCACCGCAGGGCCGATCGTCATTTTTCCTGCGCTGACCTCTTTGTAGTAGTGCTTGACCGTGCCTTCCGTATCCCCGAAGAAGCGTTCACTCCACTGGCTATCGGAATATTTCATCCCGATATCGCTGAATTCCACCAGCATCACAAGCAGCTTGCGGGAGCTGCCGGTGTTGATCGGCGCAAGAGACGGGCCGGGATCGGTATCGTCGAGAAACGGCGCGACATTGGATTTGATCTTCTCCACGATCTGCTGTTCCTGCGCCCACTGCTTCACCTGCTCTTGCTTGAGCGTCTGCTCCGGTTTCGGGTCAATGTTCACCCTTTTGCCGCTTGGTTTTAACGAGATTCCTTCAATTTCGGCATAATTCCAAAAACCGTTCTTGTCCTGCACTAATACGTCGTCATCCACCCCCTTCGTCCAGTTCAACCATTCGTCACCCTGCAGAGCCGCTTGGAACGTCTCCCCTGTCGGCTGCTTGAAGACTTCCGTTCCGCCATAAGCCGGAACTCCCAAGCTCACCGATGCGGTGCCGAAGTAAGCCAAACCGGAAATGATTAGGCTGCACGTTAGTTTCTTCAATTTACCATACCTCCCTTATTTTTACTTCTCCTTTAGTATAAGGGATACTCTAGCGGTTGAGATGAGTTGATAGAACTACAAGAGAGCATTTATTTTATACGCCGAATTGGCTGCCTCACTATCAGTGTATGGTAAATTTATCCCAAATTGTCGACATCGCGGCAGCTTTCCAATGTCTAAATGTCGAAACGGCCTGTCGATGGTGTCGAAAGGACAGGGACGCGGCAACAAAGAAACCGGCCGCCTCCAATGGTCAAGGAAACCCATGGAAGCGGCCAGCGGTGTAGGTCGAGCTGCGTGCCGGAAACGGATATCGTTACGAAATCGAAAACTTGGCGGAGAAGTTCATTTTTTTCACAAAAGAGCTGTTCGCCCCGGCCTTAAACTGAACGTACAGCGGGCCGTTCTTGTGCGCTGTAAAAATACGTCCGTAAGGGGTATTCGTATTATACGTGCCAAGCGCTTGACCGTCTGCGTCATACACAGTATAAGTAATGGGGAACCCCGAGTTATAGACGAAAACGGTAAGCTCTTCTCCTTGATTCAGGACAAAAGCTTCTTTTTCGGTTTCCTCGTAAGAAGTCAGCGAGTAATATTTTACAACCTCTCTTGCCTCCAAATTCGAATAGCCACCAGGCGCGGTGGTACCGGCAGGTTGGCCGGCAGTACTGATGTCCGTTGGACTGCTTGCCATAACCGAGGCGGAGAAGGACAGCACCAGAGCCGTCGATAATGCGGCAGATACGAGTTTCTTTTTCATAATTTCCCTCCAATGGATTATATTTGTAAATCAAATCCTATTCTACCATTATAACCTTTATATTTCAATTTTTTGGTAGATAAATAGATCCAAGGAGGGAAACTGCAGCCTGTCTATCAGAGACTCCGGTCCCCGGTTCCGCCCCGCTCCCTGTTAACCCGCCTGCTTCGCTTGCACCGCTCCTTGCCTTCTCTTGGCCGACCTCGCCCCGCGGATGGCTTCGAGGTTCACCAGCAAAATGCCGACGATGATCGTGATACCTCCCGCGACAGCTTCCCATGTGACCGCTTCCCCGTACAGCAGAGCGCCTAACGCAAAGGCGATTAACGGCGAAATATAGAGCCACGTGGTCGGGAAGAACGGATTCGTCCGCGCCACGAGCCAGTAAAACAAGCTGTGTCCCATCATCGACCCAATCACGGTCAAATACAGCAGCGCTCCGATTCCTTGACCCGTGGCTAAAACTTCCATCGGCACGCGCTCCGTGAACAGGGATAGGACGAGCAGCAAAATTCCCCCATGCATCATTTGTATGGCATTCAACGCCAATGGCGATGTCTCCGGGTACCGCACAAGCGCCCGCTTGGCATAGAGCGCGCCCGACGCATAGAACAGTTCCCCGACCAGAATCGCGGCGCAGCCCACCACCCAGAGCAGATTCGTCTCTACGGAAAGGTTAGGCGCAACCAGCAGCCCCACTCCCGCAAAGCCGAGCATACACCCGCTAACGGAGCTTCGGCTTGCCTTGCTCCGCAGCACAATGCTTTGAATCAGCAATAAGAAAATCGGCCCCGTCGCGGATAAAATCGCCGCCAGCCCGGAGCTCACATACTGCTCGGCCCAATACAACGTCGCGAACGTGCCGAACGTAAGCCCAATCCCCGTCGGCAGCAGGTCCTTGCGCCACAATAGTGAGAAGCGCACTTTTCCCGTCGCCAACGCCCAGACGAAGATCAGCGCGCCTGCAAGCAGGAACCGTGCTCCGGCCGAGAAGAACGGAGGAAGTCCTGCGTCGATCCCTACCTTGATCATCAAAAACGTCGTGCCGAAAATCAAACACATGACAGTATAGCCCAACCACACCATGTCTCTCTCCTCCTTCTATTCCTCCATCATAGAAGAAAGGGCACAGAACAGATCAAACATCGCAGAACAGATGGTGCAAAAAAGTGCTACAATGGAGATAAAGAAAGGAAGGAGCGTGCGACGCGTGAGCAAAATCTACCCATCCGCTGCCCAGCCTGCCCAGCCTGCCCGGCTGTACGAGAGCGTCTGCGACGACATCCTGAAACGGATTGACCGGGGGGAATGGAGCGAGGGCGGCAAGCTTCCTTCGATCCGCGAGCTGGCCCAGGAGCTGGGCGTTCACCGGCTGACCGTGTTCAAAGCCTACCAACTGCTGAAGCAGAGCGGCAAGGCGTACGTGAAAGACAAATCCGGCTATTATCTCAACACCGGCAGCTTGCCGTCCGACCTGACGGCGACGCCTGCCGTGCACTCACATATTCAGCAAAATCCGCTATCGGACATCCAGCGGGTTCCGGTGGTTTACCAGTTCTCCCAGGCGCTGCTCGATCCGAATCTGCTGCCGAATCAGTACCTCTCGGCCTACGTCAAGCAAGCCTTCGATCTGTATCCCAAAGTGCTCGGAACCTACGCGCCCGTTCAAGGCGATCAGGAGCTTCGCGAGGCGATGACCGAGTACTTGGCGGCCGAGCACCGCCTCGCTCTTACGCCCGGCGAGCTGCTGATCACTTCCGGGGCACAGCAAGCGCTGGACCTGCTGGCCAAGACACTGCTCAAGCCGCGGGATGTCGTGCTTGTAGAACGTCCGACCTACGGCGCGGCGATGGATATATTTCGCAGCTACGGCGCGCAGCTTGCGTCTGTAGACATCCATCCTCACGGCTATGATTTGGAACAGGTGGCAAGGCTGATGAAGGAGCGCAAGCCCCGCTTCTTTTATCTCAACCCAACATTCCACAACCCGACGGGCTATACCGTGTCCGCAGAGCAGCGGAAGCGCCTGGTCGAGCTGGCGGCGGAGCACCGCTGTCTTCTGGTGGAGGACGATGCGTTTCACGACATTTACTTCAAGCAGCCACCGCCGCCGCCGCTGTTCGCCTACGATACGGAGGGCTATGTTGCCTACATTCGCAGCTTCAGCAAGTATATCGCTCCCGGCTTGCGCATCGCCGCCGTGGCAGCCCGACAGCCGGTCATCGGCAATCTGCTGACCGCCAAGTCGCTCGCCGATAACGGCACGCCGCTGTTGAATCAAAAGATTTTTCTGCTGCTCTTCTTCTCCGACCGGATGCAGCGGCACTTGGAGAAGCTCCGCATCGCGCTGCACGTGCGGATGAACATTATGGAGGAAGCGTTGTCCGGCACCGGCTTGTCGTGGACCAAGCCCGCGGGTGGCTTGAACCTGTGGATCAAGCTGCCGGACGGGATCAAAGCGGGAACGCTGCTGGCGAAGGGCATCGAGCAGTCGCTCACGTTCGTGCCCGGCACGATCTGCGATCCGCTCGCAGAGTTCGACGACCGGATTCGCTTGAGCTACTCCTACGCGAACGAAAACCAGCTGCGCGAAGGAGTCCGGCTGCTGGCCGGGCTGCTGCGGTCCTTGGCCTGATGCACGGCGTACGGTCAAAAGCCCGCTGCTCCCCTTCGGGAACGGCGGGTGAACCCAGCGTCATAGTAAAAAAGAAAAGATGACTCCTTGAATTCAGAAGTCATCTTTAGCTCTACCAATTTATTTAATTGGCTCCATCAATTGCATTGATATTACTTTCAATATTAACCGGCTGTTTTACGATTTCCCCTACAGCTCCGAGTACTCCGGACGTATTATTTCCCCAACCATAAACCTTGCCGTCACTTTTAAGGGCGATAACAAAGTTATCTTTCACAACAATATCCGTGATGCCAGTTAAGCCTGGAATTTTGGTTTTCACCGTTCTTTTCGTTGTGTCGCCAAGACCTAGTTGTCCATAATCGTTGCTTCCCCAAGACCATACCTCGCCGTTAGCATCCAAAAGATACATCGAGTTATCCCCAACAAATAATTTTGTGGTAGTAGGAGTAGGATTGGGAGTGGGAGTGACATCCGGAGCAACGAGATCCCCTGTTTCATTAATATCAATAGCGTCAATGACGAATAGCCCGTCATCATTTGACTGCACTTTGACTTTATGTTTGGCGTCACTTAATCCTGTAATCTCAAAATTTAATACTTGAGCTGCAAAACTCGAAGAATACTGCGAAAAACTCCCTTTTAAGGCGCCATCAATGTAAACTTGAATATTCGCCGGTGTGCTTCTATTGCTAAAATTAGCACCGATAAATCTCATTTTCGTTCCAGTAAAATAAAATTCGACCGAATCTTTGCCTAAAACTCCGTAGCCAGTATCGTTATATAATCCTTGTCCGCTGTTTTGATTTACTGGAGTTCCGTTATACTTAATGAACGGATGATGATCGTCAAACCTTTTCCAGCCTTGTTCCGGTGCTGTTAGCTGCCCCCCAACCGCAGCTGCTTTTGCAGTTTGAGCAAAGCTGGGAAAAACCAAAATGCTTAAAACAATAAAAGATAATGTCATCAATAAAATACTCTTTTTCTTAACCAATAGATTACACCTCTTTACTATTTTTTATCATTATATACCATTAGTCCTATTTTTCAAACGAAAAATAGTTCTTTTGTAATGTAAATCACTTTTTACTATACCTACTTAATCTAAGATATTCCTCTATATCCTGCTAAATTTTCGTCATGGACTGCTGCCAAAAATCCGGCTGCGCAAGATCGATATTGTATTAGGAAAAAACGCACGGGCGATGAGCGCTACTTTACATTTTTGTAACTTCGAACCATTGCAGGGAGGAAACAAAAAAAACCGCAGGGCGTGCCTGCGGTTCAGTGTGTTGAAAACCCTCGACAGGGTTCGAAGCCTTATCTGGAACGTTCGCAATCAAATAAATGATGCAGCCCATCTCAGGCTTCATATACTTTTGCCCTCTCGCGCATCGTCTGGGAGTTCATTTTGCTTATTTCATCGATGAGAGCTACACGGTAGCTGCCGTTCCCTTGTTGACCGGCAGTTTCATAAGCCTTCTCCCCTGCAATACCCATGCACAAAAGACCGGCGACGGCCGCCATGCGGTAATCCGCCGTAACCCCGCAGAACGAACCGATCAGGGACGTACTCATGCAGCCTGTACCGGTTATGGAGCCGAGCATGGGATGTCCGTTCTCCATACAAATTACGCTTCGGCCATCGGATACGATATCGGTCGCACCGGTGATTGCAACCGCACAGTGATATTGCTTCGCCAATCCGCTCGCAATATCGATGCCGCTTTGCAGACTGTTTTCCAAGTCCGCTTCGGAAGCGTCCACTCCTTTTGTTGTTGCGTGGAGCCCGGCGATATAACGAATTTCAGACATATTGCCGCGGATAACGCTGAATTTTAGCTGTTCAAGCATCATCCTAACCGTCTGATTGCGGAGCTTCGACGCGCCTGCGCCCACGGGGTCCAAAACGACGGGGATGCCCATCTCGTTTGCTTTCTTCCCGGCGGCAAGCATTGATTCCACGGTTCGGCTATTCAATGTCCCTATATTCAACACGAGCGCGGAGGATATTGCGGTGATGTCAGCGGCTTCCTCAATATCATCCGCCATGATAGGCGAAGCGCCGATGGCAAGCGTAATGTTGGCGCAGTCGTTGACGGTCACATAATTGGTAAGATGGTGAACCAAAGGCTTTGCTCGCCGGACGCCGCTCAATAAATCGCCGATATTTGAGATGAAGTTATTGTCCATTGCTGATCTCAGCTCCATTCTTTAAGCCGTTTTGGTAAAGCTCGTAAAAATGATGAGTCGGGCCGTGGCCCTTTCCTATCGACAAGGAATGCCGAATGGCGGTGGTGATATATTCCTTTGCCCGATGTACCGCTTTCTGCATGCTGCATCCCAATGCGAGGTTTGATGCAATCGCGGCTGAGTAAGTGCAGCCTGTGCCATGCGTATTTTTGGTATCAATACGCTGTGCGTCGAACGTATAAAACCGCTCCCCGTCAAACAAAATATCCAGCGCGCTTCCTGCGGCATGACCGCCTTTGACAAGGACGTTTTTGCAACCCATACGATAAATCGCTTCAGCCGACTTTTTCATATCTTCGACATTGTGAATCGGCATACCGGCGATTTTCTCCGCTTCCGGAATATTGGGGGTCAGGACGTCGGCGAACGGAATCACCTTTTCGATCAGTGTATCTATGGCGTCGGGATTCATAAGCGGACAGCCGTTTTTGGCATACATCACGGGATCGAGAACAATATTGGCGGGAGCGTATTGCTTGAGCTTTCCAGCGACGGCCTCCATGCACTCGGGCTGGGAGAGCATACCGATCTTCACCGCGTCCACATCAATATCCTCAAAAATGGCATCGATTTGTTTTTCGATCATATCCGGCCTGACATCCTGAATGTCAATGACGCGGCTCGTATTTTCGGCGACCACCGAAACAATGACGCTCATGCCAAAAACGCCATGCGCCGAGAACGTTTTTAAATCGGCTTGAATGCCGGCGCCTCCGCTGCAATCCGAACCGGCAATCGTGAGTACTTTTTCAAGTCTATCCATCCTCTCCGCTCTGTTACATTAAAAAAATAAAAAGCCCTTATCCTATTTCTGACAAGGGCAAAATAACACTGTTATTTGCTCCCTACGCCAGTATTAACTAACAGGTTCAAAGGGTCAGGTTTAACCTTCTCAACTGCGAACAGTCCCCCCGCAAACAATAAGCCATATTCAGTTTTAGCACATAAAAATAGAGCGCTCTCTCGTTCGTGGAAGCGCCCTAATCATATACATATAGAGATGTAATGATTCGCTTCCCTACGCCGGTATTAACCGACAGGTTCAAAGGGTCAGGTTTTAACCTTCTCAACTACCAAGTAGTCCCCCCGCAAATTAGTTTCATTGAAACATACGCTTATCCAAAAGTCAACTGCATCGGTCACGTTTGCTGATAACAAATGGGCAGTTCGAGGGGCAATGGCCTCGAACTGAAAATAACTGCAATATGATTATTTTTGTTTCTCTGCATAATTTAACGGCTTCGGGGGATTGTCCCATGTGGGGTGTTGGAGCCTCTTTTATAGCTTCTTGCATGCCATAAATATTCATGTCCTGATATACATTCTTTACGTCCCTCTACAGACTTTAATAGGAATGCTCGAAAAAACTTCGAAACTTCTTACATAAAATACTCGTACTAATAATTTGTATGCATTCCCAATAAAGGAGTTTTTTTCTGTAAGCAAGAAAAAAAACGCAGGAGGGAAAAAATTCGATGCCGATTGTTCAAAATAATAATCAAAACCAACAGCCAGACCCTACATACAACCAAGCAACAGATGAAGCGATTAAACAATTATTTAACAAGATCTCACCAAATGAACCCGGTTATGCTTATATTGCAAGTTTCGACGATGGCACAACTTATAAAGGAGCAGTTGGTTTAGATTCGATAGAAGAAAAACTGCCGATAACGACAAAAACAATTTTTAATATTGCTTCAGCCTCTAAACAATTCACGGCATTTGCAATTTTACTGCTAGAGCAAGAAGGTAAATTGAATCTGGATGATTCCATTTTAAAGTATGTATCTTCTCTCGGAACATATGCTAAGCCTGTGACACTAAGACATCTAATTCATCACACTGGCGGATTAGTTGATTATATGGAATTGGCGGAAGGTGCGAACATTAAATATACCGATAAATTAACTGTAGAACAATCGCTTGACCACCTTAACAATCATCAAATTGCAGAATTTCCGGTCGGAACAAAATATGATTACAGTAATACCGGATACTTTTTATTATCTTTAGTCGTTGAAAAAGCTAGTGGAAAAAGCCTTCGTGAATTTTCGAAGGAGCGTATTTTTAAGCCTTTAAACATGAACGACACCTCAATCGTGGATCGCTATCCTACCAATTTCCCCGTTGCTCGCGGCTACTCGAAGAATATGCTAGGGGCATATGAAATCTTTGAAAGCCCTTGGGAACATACGGGCGATGGAGCCGTTCATACCCATGTTGAGGACTTCGTAAAATGGGGACAAAACTTCACTACAGGTACGGTTGGCGGAAAAGACCTTGTTAAAAGAATGAGCGAAATAGGTCCGAAAACTTCTCCATCCGGAGAGACGATTATTAACAATAAAGATTATGCTTTTGGCTTGTCTATTGGCAAAGATTTCAATCGTCATTACTTGGAGCATTCGGGAGGCTGGGCGGGTTACGCTTCACACTTTATGCGTTTCCCGGAAGAACGTTTGACTATTGCGGTATTGAGTAATTATGACGAGGCTAAATCTGAGAAATATGCTAAAAAAATAGCGGAAGTTATTTTAGGAAACAGCGCAAAAAATAAAGACATCTGACCTACCGGTCGTTATTTAGGCAAAGCTAGTAATGAGATAAAGGACTTTGAAGTCTGGATTTCCAGCCTTGTGCCACGATTTTGATTTCGTGGAACCATGCAAAAAAAACAACCGCAGGACGCGCCTGCGGTTGTTCCTTCAGGTAGAGCCTTCGGCTCAACCCGCCTCCTGTCCCCGTCCTCCGCCGGTGAACTGACTGCGGTACAGCTCGGCATAAAAGCCCCCTTGTTCAAGAAGCTCCTCGTGGGTGCCTTGCTCGATCACGCTGCCTTTGTTCATGACGAGAATCAGGTCGGCCTCGCGTATGGTGGACAAGCGGTGCGCGATGACGAAGCTGGTTCTTCCTTTCATCAGCTCGTTCATCGCCTTCTGAATGTGAACCTCCGTCCGCGTATCGACGCTGCTGGTCGCTTCGTCGAGGATCAGAATCGCCGGGTCGGCGAGGATCGCGCGGGCAATGGTCAGAAGCTGCTTCTGGCCTTGCGAAATGTTCGACGCCTCCTCGTTCAAGACCGTATCGTAGCCGTCCGGCAGCGTCCGGATAAAATGGTCCGCATGCGCCGCCCGCGCGGCCTGCACGATCTCGTCCTCGCTTGCGCCTTCGCGGCCGTACGCGATGTTGTCCCGGATCGTCCCGTTGAACAGCCACGTATCCTGAAGCACCATGCCGAACAAGCTGCGCAGGTCGCCGCGCTTCATCTCCGTAATATCCGTGCCGTCAATGGTAATTCGGCCGTTACCAACCTCGTAGAAGCGCATCAGCAGGTTAATCAGCGTCGTTTTGCCTGCGCCGGTCGGGCCGACGATCGCGATCGTCTGTCCCGGCTTGACGTCGATGTTCATGTTGTCGATCAGCACGTCATCCGGCTTGTAGCCGAACCGGACGCTTTCGAACCGCACCTCCCCCTGCGCCGAGCCAAGGCGTTTCCCCTCGGCATGCTCCGGGTCTTCCTCCGGTTCGTCCAGCAGCTCGAACACGCGTTCCGCCGAAGCGATGGTCGACTGAATGACGTTGGCAATCGTCGCCAGCTGGGTGATGGGCATGAAGAACTGCCTGGAATATTGAATAAACGCCTGAATGTCGCCGATCTCGATCGATCGCTTCGTAACCAAGAGCCCGCCAACGACGCTGACAAGAACGTAGCCGACATTGCCGATAAAACTCATCATCGGCATGATGATGCCGGAAATAAACTGCGCCTTCCAGCCAGACTCGTAGAGCTTCCCGTTAATGCTGTTGAACGTATCGACCGACTGGCGCTCGCGGCCGAACGCTTTGACGATTTTGTGGCCCGTGTACATTTCCTCCACGTGCCCGTTAAGCTCGCCGAGCGCTTTTTGCTGCTCCTTGAAGTAGCCTTGGGAACGCGAGGCGACCGCTTTGGTCACGAGCAGACTGAGCGGCAGCGTCAGGAACACGATCAGCGTCATAATCGGGCTGATCGTCAGCATCATCGCGATGACGCCGACCAAGGTGATCAGAGATGTAATCAGCTGCGTCAAGCTTTGCTGCAGCGTGCTGCTGATGTTGTCGACGTCGTTCACGACGCGGCTCAGAATTTCGCCGTTCGTCTTCGAATCGAAGAACTTGAGCGGCAGCCGCGCCAGCTTCTCGTTCACCTCTTTGCGCAGGTCGTACACCGTCTTCTGCGCTACGCCGGCCATCAAATACTGCTGCACATAAGCAAACGCCGCGCTCACGATATACAATACCGCCAGCATCAGCAGAATATAATGGACGTAGGCGAAATCGATGTGCGCACCCGGCACGCCTTTCATTTTCTGCATCAGGCCCTCAAACAGCTTGGTCGTCGCCTGCCCCATCAACTTCGGACTGACGATGCTGAATATGGTGCTGATAATCGCCGCAACAAACACGGCTAGCAATTGAAATTTGTGGGGCAGCAAATACCGGGTCAGCCGTTTCAAGGTGCCTTTAAAATCCTTCGCCTTCTGCACGGGCATGCCCATCCCCGGGCCTCTTCCGAACGGACCTCCGCCGCCGGGTCCTGGGGCTTTTCGTTGTTCACTCATCGGGCCTCCTCCTTTCCGGCGCGCAAAGCAACCGCGGCTTCGTCCGTTTCTCCCGGTTTCTGGGCCGCGCCGCTTCCGGCAAGCTCGTCTTCGGAAAGCTGCGAGGATACGATTTCGCGGTACACCTTACAGGTGTCCAGCAGCTCCCGATGTCGGCCGATGCCCGCAATCCGGCCTTCGTCCAAGACGATGATCCGGTCAGCGTCGATCACCGTGCTGACCCGTTGGGCCACGATCAGCACGGTAGCCTCTCCCGTCTCTTCCCGCAGGGCGGCCCGCAGCTTCGCATCCGTCTTGAAATCGCGCGCCGTGAAGCTGTCGTCGAACACGTAAATATCCGGCCGCCGCACCAGCGCGCGGGCAATGGACAGACGCTGCTTCTGCCCGCCCGATACGTTCGAGCCGCCTTGCGCGATAACGGAATCGAAGCCGTCCTTCATCTCGCTTATAAATTCCGTCGCTTGCGCGATGTCGGCCGCATGGCGCATTTCTTCCTCCGTCGCACCCTCTTTGCCGTACCGGATGTTGTCCCGGATCGTTCCGGAGAACAGCACGGCTTTTTGCGGAACGAATCCGATCTTGGCGCGCAGCGTCTCCTGCGTCATCTCCCTGACGTCCGTGCCGTCCACCAGCACACGCCCTCCAGCCACGTCGTAAAACCGCGGAATGAGGCTGATCAGCGTCGATTTACCCGCGCCGGTGCCGCCGATGATCGCCGTTACTTCATCAGGACCGGCTTTGAACGTAATGTCCGAAATCGCCGGCTTTTCCGCGCCCGGGTAACTGAACGACACCTGTTGAAACTCGACGTGGCCTTTCAGCGTCCCCCCGTTCTTGGCTTGCTCGGGGTCGTTCAGCGTTGGCACCATGTCCAGCACCTCGCGAATGCGTGCGGCGGAAACCGACGCGCGCGGAATCATGACGAACATCATGGACACCATCATCAACGAGAACATGATCTGCATCGCGTACTGCAGAAAAGCCATCAGCGAACCGACCTGCATATCGCCGCTATCGATGCGGAAGCCGCCGAACCAAATAATCGCGATGGTCGCAAAATTCATCGTCAGCATCATGACGGGCATCATGGCCCCCATAATCCGGTTCACCTTCAGCCCCGTCCCGGTCAGGTCGAGGTTGGCGTCGTTAAACCGCTGCTTCTCGTGCCCGGCACGGTTAAACGCACGAATGACGCGAATCCCGGTCAGCCCTTCGCGCAGCACCAGATTCAGCTTGTCGAGCTTCTTCTGCATCTCTTTGAACAGCGGAATGCCTTTGCTCGCAATGAGGAAAATCGCTCCGACCAGTACGGGGATAATCACGATCAGCACCAGCGACAGCTTGGCGTCCTGCGATACGGCCATGATGATCCCCCCAATACAGAGCATCGGCGCACTGACCATCATCCGCAGAATCATCGTAAGCACCTGCTGCACTTGCGTGATATCGTTGGTCGTCCTCGTGATCAGCGAAGCCGTGCCGATCCGGTCAAACTCCTGCAGCGAGAAGTTCTCCACATGCTCGAACACGCTGCCGCGCAGCCGCTGGCCGAAGCCTGCAGCCACCTTGGAGGAGTAATAGCTCGCCACAACGGAACAGATCGTGCCCCCCGCCGCCACCAGCAGCATGAAGCCCCCGATCCGCAAAATATAGGGCGTATCTCCCTGCACGACTCCGATATCGACAATATCGGCCATAAGCGTAGGCAGATACAAGTCGGATAAAGACTGTAGGAAGATCAAAGCCAGCACGATAGCGATAGGCACACGGTACGGCTTCAAATAAGCAAACAACTTCAACATGCTTCATGATCATCTCCGCTCGCTTAGATCCGTCTCCGGCACCAGAAAATGCCGGTTAGATAGATCATTGAATATTTTAGACATCATTAATTAAATAATTTAATTTTATGCCTGGTTTTCGTCCCTGTCAAATCCAAATTCGACTAAAAAAAAGAATGCCCCTCACCCGGTTCAGGCGGAACATTCTTTATCTGCAACGATAGCCGAAGCACTATAATAATGGAAAAAAGGAGGGATTCGGATCCGGGACCGCACCGTGATCGTAACGGGGGCCAACTCCGGAATGGGGCTCGCGGCGAGTAAAACGCCGAGCGACACGACCCACGTGACCCGTTTGATTACTTGCTGATGGTCTTACCCTTTGGCGATGTCAACTTATTTACCGCCTTTTCACGTAATTTCAATACTCCTGTTTCGGCCGATGAAAAAAGCAGTGACGGGCCAGGCACCCGAAGGACCTGGACTGCAACTGCTTTATTGCGCTTATCGTTCCTGTCAGAACGTCAGCTATCCTTTTGATGTCCTCGAATGACCGCTTCTTCCGAGGTCATGGTGACAATTTGAAAGACTACACCGAACTTGTCGGTAACGACGGCAAGGCCAGGGCTAAAATGGGTTTGCTGCAGCGGCATCTCCACTTGACCTTCTTGCTTCAGCAATTCGTAAAACTTCTTGGTCTTCTCTATTTCGTCGGTCGTAATACAGATTTGAACTTGGTTTCCGCTTCGATGAGGGGTGCCAGGCTCCATATCGGCAACCATGATGTTTGCCATGCCGACTTTTAAAACGGCGTGCGACACGAAATCCTTCATATGTGCTGGCAGAGGGGATTCGGGGTTTTCCGGTGCGTCGCCATAAGTTTGGATAAAAAGGACGTTTGCCTCCAATGCTTCTTTATAAAACTCAATAGCTTGCTTTGCTTTTCCGTCCATCATTAAGAAGGCGGTCAATTGCACGGTCATCGTAAATACAACTCCTTTAGGTTTTGGGATATGTTCCAACACAGCTATCCAGCTGCTGGACTTGATTCTTATTGTAGCCTATAATAGTGACAACTATTGTCACAAATACAAAAATAAATCGGAGCCGGGCCATGTCCAAATCGAAACGACTGATGGAATTGATGATGACCGTCAACCGAAAGAAGAAATTTACCGTCAAGGAGCTCGCGACCGAGTTTAACGTATCGACGAGGACGATTCTGCGCGATTTGCAGGAATTGAGCGAGCTCGGGGTGCCGTTGTATTCGGAGGTGGGACCACACGGGGGGTATCAGGTCTTGAACGAACGGATTTTGCCCCCGATCGCCTTTGCCGAGGAGGAGGCTGTCGCGATCTTTTTCGCGTGTCATGCGCTGCGCCACTATGCCTACCTTCCCTTCGAGACGGAATCATCCTCCGCCTTGAGCAAATTTTATTTTTACATGTCGGGGGATGTCCGCGACCGGATCGATGAGATGAAGAACCGGATCGATTTTGTGATCCCGTCGAGACAGGCGAAGTTCCCTTATTTATCGATCCTGCTGGACGGAGCCATCCGGCAAAAGGTGATCCGCATCGAATACGGATCGCGCGAAAGCGTGTCCGCCAGACTCATCCAGCCGATCGGCATTTATGCCAGCAGCGGCTTATGGTACTGCCCCGCCTACTGCTTCCTTCGTGAAGATATCCGCTTGTTCCGGTGTGACCGGATCAGGTCTGCGACAGAAGACACTTCCGGGACGCAGCCGCTCGACCTCCGGCATCTCCACCTCGGCAACCGGGAGGCGCTGCTCCCGTCGGAGCAGCAATTCACGAATCTGTATGTGGAGCTGAGCGAGGAAGGGGTTCATCGATGCGAGGCCGAATATTGGTCGGCGACCAAGCTGCACCGCCGCGAGGACGGCACCGGGTGGCTGGAAGGCCGCATGCCGAAGGGGGACATTCCGTTTCTGGCGCAGTTTTTCATCGGTTTGGGCACGGATGCGACCGTGAAATGCCCGCCGGAGCTGATCGATGACATCAAGCGGAGGCTGGCCGAGATGATGGCGAGGTACGGTTAGCCGGGTAACGGAAGAAGTACTGTATCCTTCCATAAACTGGAGTTATAATCAAGAGACAGGAGGATGATAATCATGAAAAAGCTGTTGGATAAATTATAACGTTTCGATCTAAAAGCGTCCGATATTGTCCGTATTCGCGGACCGCCTGCCTCGTTCGAATGCCGAACCCTGACTATATTCGATGGAGGTTGGAACGAGGATGAGAAGCGAACAGGAAATGATGAATTTAATTTTGGATATCGCCAGCAACGATGAGCGAATCCGGGCGGTCGGGATGAACGGGTCGCGAACCAATCCGAATGCCCCGAAAGATGCGTTTCAGGATTACGACATTGTGTTTATCGTTCATGATCTGCCTTCTTTTGTGGAAGATAAGCAGTGGATCGACCGCTTTGGCAGCCGAATTATCATGCAGAAGCCGGAAGAGATGAAGCTTATTCCTCCCGAACTGGACGGAAAGTTCCCCTACCTGATGCTGTTCACGGATGGCAACCGGATCGACCTGACCCTGTGTCCGTTCGAGCAGAAGGACAACTGGAACAACGACGATACGCTATCCGTCGTTTTGTTGGACAAAGACGATTGTCTTCCCCAGCTTCCGGCCCCAACAGACGAGGATTATTGGGTAGAGCGCCCGTCGGCCAAGCTTTTTGCCGATTGCTGCAATGAATTTTGGTGGGTATCCACGTACGTGGTCAAAGGCTTATGGAGGCAGGAAATGCTTTATGCCCAGGATCATTTGAATGTGGCCGTGAGACCGATGCTTATTCAGATGCTCGAATGGCAGGTTGGCATCCAGACCAATTTTTCGATCAGCACAGGCAAAAACGGCAAATATCTGGAGAAGCATCTTTCGAGGGAGATCTGGCACGAATTGATGTCCACCTTCCCGGACGCAACCTATGAAGGAGTCTGGCAGGCCTTGTTTGCCATGGGGGACTTGTTCCGCCGAACCGCGCAGGATGTGGCGAACCGCTTGAATTACGAATACCCTGTGGAAGACGATCAGCGCGTCACCGCCTATTTAAAGCATGTTCGGAATTTAGCCCCGGACGCTAGTGAAATATTTTGATTGTTATGAACTGAGCCTCCCGTCATGGGAGGCTTAGAGCTCGTTTAAATAATATAAAAGTTTTGAAATCCATTTAAGGAATTAAAATGGTTACGCCTGGGGCAACCTAATTCTAAAACGGAGGTTTCTATGGAACTGTTTAGAGATGGCGAACCGCATCCTTTGTATGATGAGATTATGGGTTTGAAAGATGCAAAAATGCGTAACGTTGCCATTAAAGCTGTTAATGGAGTAATTTTAGTATCTTACATTGACGATAAGTGGATTATCACTTTAAATGACCGCTTCCAGTTGGAAAGTGCTAATATTACCGAAATCATCGATCATGTGGACAAACTGCATGGAGATAATTCCAGTGTATTCATTCGCTGAGTTGAGTTACAGAAAAAGACAAAGAAGGGGTAGAGGAATCTATCCTTTTTTGTTGTCCCAATAAAAAGATTGGGGATTAAGCGAATGGGCAGAATAGCTGTGGGTACTGTTTCTCCATGTTCCCGAATGCTGCTGCGACATAATCCAGCGCCTCGCTGACACTTGGTTGTATGCGCATTTATTTGATTGTCGTCTTTTCGTTTTATTTCTATGGGATATTAAGGTAAAATTAATCTAAATTTCTAGGGGGAGGGTTTCTTCGTGCGGGGTGTCAATCGTCCTTTGCGTTGGGAAATTGAAGACCAGATGAAACTGCACGGCTATAACCTCAATCAAGTGGCTGAGCTAACGGGGAGCAACGCAGGAAATTTAAGCCGAGCCTTTAATGGTGTAGCCCGTTCGATCACAATCGGTCATTTGGATGCTTTGGCCAAGCTTTTTGGTAAAGCTCCCGGCTGGCTGTACGAGCTGTACATAGAAGAATGCATTTCGGAGGAAAAATGGTCCCGGCGGCGGTTGATTCCTTATTTGGTGCGATGTGCAGAGCTCGGCCGTCATGATTGTATTGAACCGGTGATCTCCAAGCTTCTTGATAACCCGAAGAACATATCCATTATTTTTGCCGCGGCAGAGCAGTTGTTCCAGATGGAGAGATTGCAGGAAGCAGAGCATTTCTACCAAGTCGTGATTGACGGGACTAAGGATAGCTTCTCTGAGATGTTGACCGTGAGTCATTATCGATTGTTTCTAATAGCACAAGGTACCGATGCGGAGAAGAATTGGAGAGCCGTCATTCGGTTTGAACCGTTCAGAAACCGTCTGCCGGAGCATCACCAACTGGCGGCGCTATTAAAGCTGACCAAAGCCTGCTTTGCGCTGCAGAAGTGGGACGAGGTTGAGAAATTCGCGGATGAGCTAGCGGAACTAAGTATGGCATTGTGCAGAACTCGCGAAAAGCTTGAGAGCGAGCGACATTTGGTATGCTATTACGGAGCTGGGCTTTTGTTTAAAGGCGCTGCATTAGAAAAACGAGGGTTGTATGACCAATCCAAAAAATATGTTCGTGGCTATGCTAATCTGGAATGGCCGGAACCGCTCGATGAAGAAGTCCAAAAAGAAGTAGAAATGCTTAAAATCTGGGGAAAAGCAAATTTATACACGCTTGAGGTGCTAACCGGGAACGAAGACATTATTGACGAATATGCCGATTATCTGGAAAGCATTGACAGGCTTACGGACATTCTGGCCGGATTGATCGCGATCTTAAAATCCGCAAATACATTTAGTTTCTCTGTTGATCATGTGTTGTCGCGTTTTTCTGAAGACCTTCATGCTTTTCATTCTTTTGACGACGATCTCATCCTTTCGGATCGACACCTTCGATTTAGGTATCATAAAGCTATTTATGAGTTCAGACACGGACGAATCCAAGCAGGACTGGATGAGACGTTACACTGCCTTTCCTTGGCCCACAAGATGAGCCGGAATGAGGATTATGTCCGCTGCACCGCCTTGTTTGAGCAATATAAGGACCATGCGTCGGAACAACAAATAGAAAGCTTCCTCAAATATCCTATCAGAGCTGTTTAACACTACGTTTAGAGACTTCTGACAGCTGCTTGCAGCATTCGGGACGAAACGCTCCCGAATGCTTTTTTTGTCGAAAATAATTATTCCAAAAATCAAAAATCCTGTATATGGAAAATATTGTTTATAATGGGATCGAAGGGAGGCTGATATGAATAAAAAGCTAAAATGGAAAGTCAGGAAGTTTCGCAGCGGTTGATGAACTATCAATTAAATTATGTTGAAAGGAGATTTTCTGAATGAGAAAAACTTTCTTATTTGTAATTGTTTTATTATTTTCATTATCAAGTGTTTCGAATGCTGCAGCTACACAGAAAGAAGATTTTTCGAAATTATTGCAAGAATCAAAATCAGAGATTTTGAATTATGCAGAACAAAACAATATCGATCTGAATAATGTTGACAGCAATAAAAATGAGCGAATTTTGGAAGAAGTAAAACAATTGCCCAAAACCAAAAAATTGATCAATGCTTTAGAAAACCAGGAGGCGTTTAGACCCGAAAATCAAAAGAAAATCGATGAAGCGTACTCAAAGTACCTAAAAGAAACACATGCAAAACTTAAGGTAGGAGACGTTATTAATAAAACTTTTACCTTTAAAGACGGATCTTCAGTCAAATATGAGACGAAAATTAAAAGGGATTCTTCTTCAGGATCAAATGACCCAATCTCAATGGCTGCTTGTGAATATCCAGGTATTAAATATGACTTTGAAAACTATAAAACAATTATTCCTATCGGCGAAAGAGATGGATTGGTATTTATGAAGCTTACTGCATATGTAAAAGTTACGAAAACTGAAAATGTAATGGAATATGTAGGAGCCGATACTAATGGCACATATGCTGTTATTCCCTATACCCAGAATTCATCAATTAGTGGAACAACTCCGGGTACTACCATAACCTATCCAGCTACAGCAACAGCTACAGGTACTTATAACGTTACCTTATGGGCGCCTATGCCAATATGGTCTAAATCATATAGCTTAAACATATCCATTACAAATCAAGGTTGTGGGTTCTTTGGGGTAAGTAACTACTAATCCTTAAAACCCAATAAATTAAATAAAAACAAAGCACCTCCAAATCAAAGTAATGGTTGTGAGGTGCTTTGTTTGTGCGCGGACAGGTTCGAAAAGGTAAAATATTCCGAAGGGCATGAAACAACAAAAAGGCCGAAGACAACTGGGAAGACCAAAATACGAACGCGTAAAACAGCCGGCAGGGCAGATTGACAACAGTGTGAATATAACGGGAAGTCTATCCAAAAGGATATCTGTTACTCAACAAACCAGCGGAGTAAACAGGGGCGTATATCTTAATGTGGCATGTACGGTTCGATTAAACTAATTCATTTTCAACGATTTGTTCTTATTATCTTCGCCTTCTGATAAAATAAATCATAAAGTTTAAGGCCAGTGTAGGGAGGTAATATGAAAAAAATCGGATTCGGATCACTATCGCTTATTTTTTTAATCAGTGGGATACTTATTTCATTCAACTTTGGTTTTAACAATAAAAATATGATTGGTGATAAAATATTTGACTTTTTTGGATTAAAGGCTTGGTCATGCGATTCAGAAGGGTTTCACTATACTGTAATACTTATGATGATATTATTAAGTATATCTTTCTATTTAGGCAGAAAGTATCCAAATGATATGGGTGCGGCGCTTTCAAAAAATATTTCTATCATCTTATTAATAATTACAACTTTGTTATTAATCTATGCAATAATTGTCCATTCTCCTGAAATAAGTTTTTGTCAGTAGTCTTTCATTCGCCTTTCAGCTCAGTAAAAGGCATTGTAAAAGCATTGCAAATATCGGTGAACTAATAGAAAGTTTCCTCAGATATCCTGTCAGAGCTGTTTAACGCTACGTTTAGAGATTTCTGACAGCTGCCTGAGCAGCATTCGGGACTAAACACTCCCGAATGCTTTTTTTGTCGACGCTAATCCACACTAAATAGTTAACTCCCATCGTTCTTCGATAAGTTCTTTGTTAGACAGGATTTGACTTCGAGTTTCTTTTAATTGAAATCCATTTTTCTCATAGATTCGTCTTGCTGAAATAAGCTCACTATTTGTCCAAAGAATAATTCTCTTGAACCCTATTTCCTTGCAAAAATCAATAGCTGTTCTCACCAACCGATTGCCATACCCGGCACCTCTTACATGAGCTGCAACAAGAAATAAACCCAATTGGGCACTATCCTCATTGATTTTCATAATACATATCGATCCACTTGATTTTCCGTCGACTTCCAGAATCCAAATGTTTTCCTTATCATCTGACCTCTCTACCAAGCCTTTTACTCTCTTTTCAATAAAATCTCGGAAAGATAAATCGTACTGGAATTCCCTATTATAGATTTCATAGTGCGAATTAATAATGTAATCTACATCGTCTAATGTAAAATTGCGTATCATCATTTTCACCTTTTATATATTTTACATAATGTTTGCTCCTACATTGAGTATACCAAGATTTCGACAGGCATCAATTACCTTCAATATTGTTTAACAGAAGCCTTTGTCGAAAAAAATTATTCCAAAAATCATAAATCCTGTATATGGAAAACGATCAATATAATAGGATTCGGGGACGGTTAATATGAATAAAAAGCTAAAACGGAAAATTAGGAAGCTGCGGCAGCGGTTGATGAGATTGGTTGAGCAAAAGCTTATCGTCAGACGAGGAGGGGTTCATCCGTTAATGAGTATCTGAATTTCCTAGAGCCTCTACACAGCTAAGAGATGATTCCTGTACTCGTCAGGGGTCATCTTTTTTTGATTCCGTTGGAACGCCCTGAAATCAGGTTACACATATATTCCATGGAAAACCTCGAAAAAAGGATGAGATGTAATGAAGGAACAAAACCCAGGTGAATACCGGCCCCAGACCGATGCTTGGAAACCGCGTCATCCCCAATCCTATTGGAGTGAGTTTTCGGAAGAACCGTTGGCGTGGTATTGGAAACTGTTGGGGTACGGGGGAAGAGGCCTAATCTATGCGCTAGGTGTCTGTTATGCCGCTCTTGCCATAGCCGCTATGTTCTATTATGTCATTGCGTTCGCTCGTTTCGTACTTCATTAGCCCATTCCCACCCGCAATGTCGTTTGCATTTCTCCATAGATTCACCCAAGGTTAATTTTAGTTTATTCCTCCCTAATTAAACCCAATCTATAAAAAAAGAGAAAAACTTCCTTTAAAATCAAGATTTCGCGAAAAGCAGATAAATTTTTTTGATGAAAAATGTAAAATAAATCCTTATTTTCAACCAAACTATGAATATTTTCGTTTCATAGTAATGGTATATTGTGGTAAAATAAACTTATAAATTTGAGGAGGGCGCCTTTTATGCGGATTGTTAACCGGTCTTTGCGCGTGGAAATTGAAGACCAAATGAAACTGCATGGCTATAACCTTAATCAAGTGGCTGAATTGACGGGGATTAATGTCGGAAATCTCAGCATGGCGTTGAATGGTGTTTCCCGCGCAATGACAATCCGTCAATTAGACGCTTTGGCAAGAGTGTTCGGAAAGGTTCCCGGATGGCTGTATGAGTTATATACGGAGGAATGCATTTCCGAAGAGAAATTGTCCCGGCCGCGATTAATTCCGTACTTGGTGCGGTGTGCCGAGGTTGGCAGAAACGATTGTATTGAACCGGTGATCTCTAAGATTTTGGATAATCCGAAGAACGTATCCGTAATTTTTCCTGTTGCAGAAAAACTGTTTCAAAAGGCAAAATATAAGGAATCGGCACGGTTTTATCAACTTGTTGTCGACAATGTAAAAGACAGTTTTTCCGAGATGCTTGCTATGAGCCACTATCGTTTATTTCTAATCGCTCAAGGCACGGATGCTGAAACGAACTGGAAATCAGTTATTCAATTTGAACCTTTCAGAAAACGCTTGCCGGAAAACCACCAACCTGCAGCATTATTAAAGCTGGCCAAAGTTTGTTATTCGTTGGAGAAATGGAATGAAGTCGAACGGTTTGCAGAAGAACTGATAGAACTAAGTTCCATTCTCAATGAACTAAAAGCAGTGGAACAATTAGGGATTGACCATCACCTAGTGTATTATTTTGGCATGGGTCTATTATTTAAAGGCATTGCGCTAGAGAAAAAAGGACTTTTCGACGGGGCTAAGAAAATCGTACAAGATTATGCTAATCTCGAATCATTTTTTGGGTCGCTTGACGAGGAGGGCCAGAAAGAGGCTGAACAGTTTAAAGTTTTCGCGAAAGCGAATCTTTTCACGCTTGAAGTTTTGATGGGTAATGATAGCATACTAGACGAATACGCTGAATATTTAGAAAGTCTTAATCAAGTGAACGAGATTTTGTCTGGATTGACCACGATTCTAAAAGCAGCGAATATTTACGGCTTCTGCGTGGATCAAGTTTTAGAGCGTTTTTCCTGGTCTATCGAGCGCTTCACTATGTTTGACAATGATTTAATTAATTCTGGAAGACATCTTTGGTTTCGCTATCATAAGGCAGTTTATGAATTCAGGAAAGGGCGCGTTGATAAAGGCATTGATGACACGGTATGCTGTATGTCCTTAGCCAAAAAAATGAATCGGCATGAGGACTTTGTCCGCTGTGTTTCCTTATTTGAAAAACATCGAGGACAAGCATCAATGCAACAAATCAGACACTATCAACTGGTCGCAATAAGAGAGGAGATGCAGGAAAGATGAAAGGCTTTATCCTGACGTTGGTTCTAGGTTTTGGATTGTTTAGCGGAACGCAGTATTTAGAGATTATTATTCAAAGTCCATCTTCTATTATCAAACTGCTTGATCACGGGGCAGACTACTAAAATGGCGGAATCATGAACATATGACGGGCCTATTAGGTCATCAAGCATCCTGACGTTTCAGGGTGTTTTTTTGTCGAAGGCTTTATTATTCCATAATGTTGATAATTGATGTTCAAGAACAAGCGGCTTGTGGCATCTTTGGATGATAGCGGTAAGAGAGACCCTATCTACTTTCCGTAGTTCCGTAAGAACGAGAAAGGAACTTTTATTTGTAGCAACTTTACGGACAATTTAATTAAAAACAAGGATGAGCCAGCAACTATTTCTCAAAGTAATACATCACAGAATAAAAGTACCCTTCCCAAGCCATCGTGAATAACCTATTTTATGCTTTGTGAAGGGAAGGAGTAAACCAAATGTATTACTTTGAATATATGTATCCATATCCGTACTACGTTAACGAACCAATATATAACTATGTAAGACAACCTGTGTACTGGGCGGTTCCCCAAGAAATAGACCATTCAAACCGATTCGGTCATCGGCAATCATCAAACATGAATGGCAGTATTGAGGTAAAAGATTATGGAAGAACACCGTTTGTTGTGGATATTAACAAGGCTACAAAGCAAAACAATACATTTCGTACTGCCATATGGACAGGGAAAAACCTACAAGTGACTCTGATGAGTATCAATGTCGGGCAAGACATCGGTTTAGAAGTTCATCCTACCGTTGACCAATTCTTGCGTATTGAAGAGGGGCAAGGTGTCATCCGCATGGGTGATACTAAAGATACCGTAAATTTTGAAAAAAGGGTATATGATGATGATGCAATCATGATACCTGCTGGTAAATGGCATAATTTAATAAACACGGGCAATACCCCGCTTAAACTTTATACGATCTATGCTCCACCTCAGCATCCATTTGGTACGGTTCATAAAACGAAAGCAGAAGCAATGGCTGCTGAATAGAACCATATACTTACCGAAATAATCCATAAAGATAATAAGGTTTCTCTAATAATTGAACCTACTTAAATTCATTATACACTCCATAAACCGACAATAGTGTTCGATATTACCGCCTCTTCAAGGGGCGGTTTTCTTATGAGCGCAGACTAGGAAGCATTCAGGACAAAACGTACCAGGGTGCATTTTTTGTCGAAAAAAATATTTCTCAAATTCTAAGACCCTTAATATGGAAAAACGGCATTATTATAGAGATAAGGATGGTGGATATGTATGAGTATGAAACTAGAACAGAAAATCAGACAGCTACGGCAGCAGTTAGTGCGACTGGTTGAGGAGAAAGGTTCATTATCGCACGAGGAGGTGGTGCAGCTAAGTCAACGTCTGGACCGGTACATTCTCATGGCTCAAAAGTCTTCTAAGCTGAAAGTGTGTGGATGATACAATGCTGCATGATTATTTATTAGCCGGGGAAAGCGAGGAACGGATTCTCTATCTTGCCCGGATTGGCGCGATCTTTGAGAGACTATACGGCCTCAAAGATATACACGATGCTCAAAGCAGGGCGATGGCGAACGCCGGGGTTACGGCCAAAATGCTGGCCGAGCTTGGTTATAGTAACGAGCAAATTGAAACCGTTTTGCGCGAGCGGCTGTTATTCCATAAGAAAAATAAAACGAACCACTAATATATCGATTCCAAAAGCAGCAAAACTCCATGCCATATTTCCAACGGAAAACAGCCGTTTAGTGCTGATTTAAAGGACCCTTGGAAGCAGGTCTTTGTGATTGGAACGGACGATGTGACTCCTTGGAGCTGATCTTTGGATCTTTAGGAGGATTCGATGAAATATATGAATTCTGCACAAGCCATTATGTTTTTGAAAGACAATCAGCCCTTTTCTAAAGATACGGAGGAAAAATTCGAAGTCATTAAGAAGTATAACGACGTGAGGGTACACTTTTTAAATCATCCTGATCCTCAGTGCATTCCATTATTTCTAAATTCGTTTGGCGAAGGCAGCGGCTTTGGGGTTTATCAGCTGATTGAAGATGTATTGATGAAGTTTTCGATAGAACAAGTCGTTCCGCATTTAATTTCGGCACTAAAAAGTGAACATATCGGCGTGAGGTATTGGTGTACGCATATCGCTGCATCTTTTCCGGCCCCAAGCCTAATCCCCCCTCTCAGCAATCTGCTTAGCGACCCAGATCCCGATATTAGATGTGCGGCGGTAACTGCCTTGTCTCAGATCGAGGATGACAGGGTTATCGGCATATTAGAAGAATTTCAGGAGAAAGAAGGAGATCCGGACGTTATTGATCTCATTCAAGAAGCTCTGAATGAATCCAAAATCGATGCAGCCATACCCTAGTAACCTTGACTGGCATTTGCCCATCAAGGTTACTTTTTTTAAATAAAATTCACTATGATTTACGCTAGGAAATTCTTATTTGCCTGTTATTTTATGTTAATTCCCGTTATGGTAGTATGGTTTTATAGATTTAGGGGAGGTTGTTCCGTGCGGATGGATAATCGCTCTTTGCGGTTGGAGATCGAAGACCAGATGAAGCTGCATGACTACAGCCTAAATAAAGTAGCCGAACTGACGGGGATTAACGCCGGAAATTTAAGCATGGTGTTAAATGGCCGGGCTCGTGCCATGACAATCGGTCAATTGGACGCTCTGGCAGAAGTTTTTGGAAAGCCCCCCGGATGGCTGTACGAGCTCTACACGGAAGAATGTATCTCGGACAATAAGTTGTCCCGGCCGCGCGTGATTCCATATTTAGTGCGATGTGCAGAAACTGGCCGAGTGGATTGTATCGAACCGGTGGTTTCCAAGATTCTCGATAACCCCAAGAACATATCGATAATCTTTGCTGCGGCGGAGAAGCTTTTCGAGAACGGAAGGCTGGAGGAGTCGGCGCGCTTTTATCAACTGGTGGTCGACAACATCAAAGACAATTATTCCGAGTTCATGGCGATAAGCCAATACCGGCTATTTCTGATCGCTCAAGGTACGGATGAAGAGAAGAACTGGAAATCGGTTATTCAATTCGAACCTTTCCGAAGACGATTACCGGAATATCTCCAGCTTGCGGCGCTCTTGAAGTTGGCGAAGGTTTGTTATTCGTTGGAGAAGTGGGATGAAGTCGAGAAGTTTGCACAAGAACTCTCGGAACTAAGTTCAATTCTCTATAATTTAAAAATGGTGGAAGAAGTATCGGTAGAGCGTCACTTAGTATATTACTTTGGCATGGGATTATTATTTGAGGGTGCTGTATTGGAGAAAAGAGGGCTTTACCAAGAAGCTAAAAAAGTTGTCCAACGTTATGCCGATCTTAGTTGGTTTGAGCCTCTTGACGAGATAGGTTGGCAAGAAGTAGAAGTATTTAAAGTCTTTGCGAAAGCGAATCTTTACACCCTTGAAGTATTCATGGGCAATGACAGCATTCTGAATGAATACGCGGATTACCTGGAGAGCCTTGACCGGTTGAACGAGATTTTGTCCGGATTGGAGACGATTGTAAAATCAGCGAATACACACGGCTTTTGTATTGATCACGTGCTGCAGCGCTTTGCCAGCGCGATTGACCGATTCGATTGTTTTTTAGACGATCTGATTAACTCGCGCAGGTATCTTTGGTTCTGCTATCACAGAGCCGTTTATGAGTTTACGAAAGAACGCTACGAAAATGGGATCAAGGAAACGATATTTTGCATTTCGCTATGCTTGGAGATGAAGCGATACGAGGACTTGGCCCGTTGCGTCGCTTTATTTGAGAAGCACCGGAATTATGCATCGGAAGCACAGATTCAGTATTACGAATCGATCAGGCTTTGGGTGGTTTAGCTGCGCAAAACGCTAGATCGGATAGCAATAGAATTATGGTTAAAGCATTCTTTTTTTCGCCTTGAACGGCGATTGAACAATGCAAAAACCAGCTTTTGTGCGCATCGATCCTCAGTGCATTCCATTATTCGAATTTCATTCGGCGAAGGCATCGGCTTCAGGGTATACCAACTGAAAATAGATGCGGTGATACCCTACTAGGAAATTCTTATCACCCTGTTATTTTATGTAAATCTTCCATTGTTGTAGTATGGTTTTTATAGATTTAGAGGAGGGTGTTCCGTGCGGGTGGATAATCGCTCTTTGCGGTTGGAAATCGAAGACCAGATGAAGCTGCATGGCTACAATTTAAATAAAGTAGCCGAACTGTCGGGGATTAACGCCGGAAATTTAAGCATGGTGTTAAATGGCCGATCTCGTGCCATGACAATCGGTCATTTGGACGCTCTTGCAGAAGTTTTTGGAAAAGCTCCCGGATGGCTGTACGAGCTCTACACGGAAGAATGCATCTCGGACAATAAATTGTCCAGACCACGGATAATTCCATATTTGGTTCGATGTGCAGAGACTGGTCGAGTGGATTGTATCGAACCGGTGGTTTCCAAGATTCTCGATAACCCCAAGAACATATCGATAATCTTTGCTGCGGCGGAGAAGCTTTTCGAGAACGGAAGACTGGAGGAGTCGGCACTTTTTTATCAACTGGTGGTCGACAATAACAAGGATAGTTTCTCCGAGTTCATGGCGATAAGCCAATACCGGCTATTTCTGATTGTTCAAGGTACGGATGAAGAGAAGAACTGGAAATCGGTTATTCAATTTGAACCTTTCCGAAGACGATTACCGGAATATCTCCAGCTTGCGGCGCTTTTAAAACTGGCTAAGGTTTGTTATTCGTTGGAGAAAATAAACGAGGTCGAGAAGTTTGCTGAAGAACTTGCGGAACTAAGTTCCATTCTCTATAAGCTTAAAATGGTGGAAGAAGTATCAATAGAGCATCACCTGGTATACTATTTTGGCATGGGTCTGTTAATTAAGGGGACCGTTTTGGAAAAAAGAGGGCTTTACCAAGAAGCTAAAAAAGTTGTACAAACTTATGCCGATCTTAGTTGGTTTGAGCCTCTTGACGAGTCAGGCTGGCAAGAGGTTGAAAAATTTAAAGTTTGGGCGAAAGCAAATCTTTACACCCTTGAAGTATTGATGGGCAATACCGGCATTCTGGATGAATACGCTGACTACTTAGAGAGCCTTGGCCAGCTGAATGAAACTTTGTCCGGATTGACGACGATTATAAAATCGGCGAATACACACAGCTTTTGTATTGATCACGTGCTGCAACGCTTTGCCGGCGCGATCGACCGCTTTGATTGTTTTGTAGACGATCTGATTAATTCGCGCAGGTATCTTTGGTTTTGCTATCATAGAGCCGTGTATGAGTTTACGAAAGAACGCTATGAAAGCGGGATGAAGGAAACGTTATTCTGCATTTCGCTATGTTTGGAGATGAAGCGATATGAGGACTTGGCCCGCTGTGTCGCTTTATTTGAGAAGCACCGGAATTATGCCTCCGAAACCCAAGTACAGTATTACGAATCGATCAGGCTTTGGGTGGTTTAGCCGCGCAAAATGCCAGAACCATATTTAAAGCATTCTGGCGATCAGGATGCTTTTTTATATGGCGAAAATTTTCAAAAAACCAATAATCCTCAAAATGGAAAATAAGTATTATTATAGAGTATAGAGAGAAGTTACACAAAAATTTCAAACGGAAATCAGAAATTGCAGCGGCAGTTGGTACCGATAAAAGGTTCATTCTCTGACGAGGAGGTGGTACAGCGAAGTCAACGTTTGGATCGGAGTATTCTTATTGCCCACAAATGATCTGGCCTAAAAAATGAACTGTCGTATACATAATTCTGAGAATAAATGTTCGTCTAAATTCAAACTTGCGCTATTACAGCGGCAGCTTTATTCCTCTGATTTTAATCTGAAGCCTATATTTAATAGATACTATAAAGATTCTCAGACAGGGGCGAATTACATTTGAAAGATATGTATAAAGTTATCGTTGTCTGCGATGACCCATTAAAAAGACCTACTTTCAAAGTATTTATCGAAAGTCTTGACAACATGCAAGTCGTTTTATCCAATCTGCCCGAGGAGAGAACCTACAACACACTTAAAACTGAAAATGTAGATCTAATTTTAATAGACATAGATGAAGAGAAGACTTCAAAATACTTGAACTCTATTTCACAATTAAAAAAGCAGGCAGCAGATACAAAGGTAATTATGCTAACAGATAATTTATCTTATTTTGATTATATGACTGCATTGGGGATCAGCGGTATCCTTCCCAAAAAATCAACTCCAGATCATATCATTAGAATGATCCATACAGTACAAGAAGGACAAACCATTATTCCAATCTCTGTTCTGCATCGAATTTTGTTTAAGAACCCTGACGAAACATTAACTGATAAAGAAAAAAACATATTATCATTCGTAATCAAGGGGTATACAAACGTTAAAATTGCCAAAGAAATTTTTGTAAGCACCAGAACAGTTGAAAAGAAGCTGAGTGTAATCTACGAAAAGCTTGGTGTACATTCCAGAATTGAAGCTGTTGAAAAAATCACAAGAGAGAAAATGGTATGACACATACTACAAGAAAATGCGAGATACCGAATACATTTTATACGGTGTCTCCAGTTTAAAATTCGGTCAAAGCTTAGTTATATTAGTGTTACAAAACCTAGCGGAAAATCGAAAAAAAGTTTCATGTGATAGGTTTTGGTGAATTAAAAATTGAAGGAGTGGATTTCTTTGAAAAAAATATTGTCAATTGCAGTAGTGGCAGGAGCGTTATTATCTGTAGCGACACAACCTACTTTTGCTTCAGCAGAATCCGCTTTGTTACCGCCGAAAAATTCTGAAGCAGCTACGTCTATAAGCATGAAGGATAGTGAAACAGCGTGGAACCTGAAAGCGGCAGAAATAATCAAAAAATATAAGCCCGGACAACCTTTTTCGGAAGAAGACGCTCAATTTTTTAGACAAAATTCTAATACAGGCAACTCAGGGGGAGTCGTAACTCCAGCAGGTCTATTTGGGTATCACCATGGAACATTTAATGGTGATGCTTGGATCACCGATACTGGATCTAGAGTAGCTTTTTGGGGGTATGTGGATACTGAGTTTGGTGTTATAAATCATGAGACCAAAACGAACATTATGGTCAAAGATGACAAGTTATATAATCATAAGAAACTTACTATTAACCTTCATGTTACTGCAATTGGGCCTCTTGGTACGGGAGGCACGCAGGTTGGGATTGTAGCAGATTTTGATATGACAAGCTCTAACGAGAATGATCACAAATTATGGCAAGGAAAATCTCAAACTTGGACTGCGGTACCGATTTCTGTAATTTACACACCAAAGGCTACAATAACTGATAGCAGGTCGGAGACCGATATTACTCCTCCTATTGATGTAACGTGGTCACAAACAAAACCTTAAGTAATAGTAATAAAAATACTAATTTGTAAATTTGATTAAGTTATTATTTTGATATATTATAATGAGTAAAAGTAGGGGTTAGAAATTTTTAACAACTACTTTTTCTCGTTGTAGAGGAGTCAATAATTTAAAGGCAGGTGATATGGTGAGTGGTGTAGCTTATTCACCAATACATATTATTTTTTCTATTTTACTAATTGTATTAATTGTTGTTCTTGTTCTCTTAATTAAAAGAAAAAAAAGAAAATGAAAACCTGCTGAAAGAAGATTTAGGGCCAAACATCTGAAGGAAAAAGGGAAGACAATAAAAAATAGCCTATAAAATGACGCTCCAAACTTCCCTCCTTTTAACCTTTTATTGAACACGAGTCCTGTGTAGTTTTTTTGAACCCCAACAAGTAATGTCAAAACTCCTAAGACTAAAAATATATTGACCCAGTGAACGAACAAATTGTGATTCCTCCTTCCTCCCACTCTTCAATACTCCAATTTCTCGAAATTCCCTGGGTGCGATTACTTCTCCCTCTTTTTCATTAACCTTGCCTCGGCTGTTTCTGCGATTGTTGCTTGCGGTACTGCTTCGGGAGCAAAACTACAAGTGAGGAGGTAACACATCATACCTATTACAATAAATCAAGCCCTTATTCTAGTCTTATCCTTCCTAGGATTCTACGTACTGCTGGCTGGGGGAATACTGTATATTATCTCTAAACGGTCAAAGCAGCCCAATAAAAGAAAAGCACAGTTTGTTTTTGCTCTAACAGTTATCCTTGTAGTCATTAGTTATTTTAACGGATCCCTCGGTCTTTGGACTGCGGCAATAGCAATACCTATGTTTGTATTATGTGCTAGGTATATGAAAAAAGAGGGGTAGCTGGAGCAGTAGCCCTTTGCAAAAAATCGGCTCTTGATCGTAAATTTTTGCGGCAGGGGCCGTTTTTTCGGTTCCATCGAACTGCTTTTCCACGTATTTCCTTCAACCAGTTATAACCAGTATTATTTAATTTGTAATATTTATTAAGGGGGGAGGCGGGATGGAGGAGGATAACAGCGGCAAGGTCGGCTTGATTGCCGCTTCGGTTTGGATTGGAGGCATTGTTTTGATCGCAGGATTTTTTCTACTCGGTTACATTGGGATCATGAGTATGGAAAAGGAACAACGCGGATACATTATGCTGCCGAACAATTATGCCGTTTATCAATCTGCAACAGGCGGGCCGGGACCCTACGAAATAGCGTTAAGAAGCGATAATAAACCAGTGGTTAAACCTAACGTCGTCGAAGTAGGCTGGGATGATCGTTATGTTTTCTTTAAAAGAACGGATGGAAATTTAGAAGAAGTCGGCATTCTGGATACAAGAGAGAATAATGTAAAGATAATGAAATCAAGCGAGGACAATAATGTGCAAAGGCTTCATACCGATTTTAATTCCTGAACGAATCATCATACACAAGGTTGAACAATTATGGCCCAATACCAGTTATATGCGGTAATGCCGGGATCAGGCTCGTTCCAATCGGAGTCGGACATGAAGGAGGCGGTGGCCTTGAGTCTTAAATATCCTTTGAGCTTCGGAATTGTTTTGGGCGTTATGCATTTCGTGTGGGGCTTGACGATTCCCGATGTTTGGAAAATCGTTTTATCCGCTTGTTTAGTCATGGTAATCGAATATCCGCTCGATAAAATGGGTATCACCAAACAAGTAATCCCGGTCCCTGTGGGGATAGCGGTTTTCATCATGAGCCCCATATTATTGTACATCATCACGCAATGAACGTTCGGCGGAACCAGTACAATATAACGGCCCTTGCCCGCAAACTTCGCGGCAAGAGCCGTTTGTTTAAACTATCTGATATCCCGTCAGCTACGCCTCGACAAGCAGCGGCACAACCTTGCCCGCGTTAACGTCGATCAGGCCCAGGTCGGTAATTTTGAGCGCCGGGCTGACCGGGAGCGAGTGCGTGCTGATCGACATGATCGGGTTGTAGTGCTTATACCCGAGCGACTCCATCGCTCTGCGCAGCTTCTCCACTTCCTTCGCCGTCTCGTCGAGCGGCGCTTCTGTCAGGATGCCGCCGACCGGCAGCGGCAGGTGCGCCAGTACCTGGCCCGTTTCCACGACACAGAAGCCGCCTTGGCTGCGGATCACTTCGTTGGCCGCAAGCGCCATATCGGCCGGGTTGTGCCCGACCACGAGCAGGTTGTGGTTGTCGTGCGAATACGTCGTCGCTACCGCTCCGCGCTGAATCGTATCGCCGCCGATCAAGCCGTACGCCCGGTTCCCGTTCTTGCCGTAGCGCTCGAACGTCGCGATGAGCGCGAACGGGCTTTCCTGCCAACACAGCTCGCCGTTCCTGACCTCGACCTCGCCTCGCACATCCTCCGTGAAGGTGGAGCCGTCCTTGACCTGCATCACGCGGCACGCATGGCGGCCGTCCACCGCGCCGTCCGGACGCACGGCAAATTCCGCTTCCGTCAGTAGTGGCAGCTGCACGCTATGGTAGTAGTGCGCCGGGAACGCGTGGCCGTGCTCCTTCGGAACATACGCCTCGCGCACGTCGTACACCTTGCGTCCCTGCTTGTACACTTGATCGATCGTCAGCTCCCGCAGGTCCGACAGCAGCACGAAGTCGCCGACTTTGCCGGGGGCGATGGCGCCGCGGTCGTGCATCCGCATCCGGCGCGCCGGGGTAAACGTCGCGGCGTAGATCGCCTTCTCCGGCGTCATGCCCATGCGGATCGCTTTGCGGACGATATGGTCCAGATGTCCGCGCCGCTTGAACGAATCGGCCATCACGTCGTCCGTGACGAAGCAGAAGTGCTCGGAGACATCGTTTTCGATCAGATAGTTCATGACATCGTCGGTCATCGACTTTTCTTGAATCTCGATGAACATGCCCGCGCCGATGCGCGCTTCCATCCCCTCGATCGTCTGATGCGTGTGGTCCGAATCGACCCCGGCATAGATGACCCGGTGCAGATCCAGATCGAGCAGCTTCGGAACATGCCCCTCAATGACGAGCTTCGGATAATGCTTGCGGATATGCGCCAGAATCCGGTTCGTTTTGCAATCCGGGTCCGTGATGACGTCGACGTAGTTCATAATTTCCCCGAGACAAATGATGTCTTCCGTCCGCAGCAGCTCGTCCATGTCCTCGATCTCGATCGTGCCGCCGGTCGATTCCATCGACGTGGCCGGTACCGAGCTCGGAATCGCATAGAACATGTCTGCTACGCAGTCGCGGCTCGCCTCAATCATCTGCTTCACGCCGCTCAGGCCGAAGACGTTCGCCATCTCATGCGGCTCGGGCACGATGGTCGTCACGCCGCTGCGGATCAGCCCGTACGAGAACGTCTCCGGGGTGACCATGGTGCTCTCGATGTGCAGATGAATGTCGACCAGACCGGGGATCATGTAGCGGCCTTGGCCGTCCACGATCTCACCTGCTTCGAACGTCTCTGTCCCGCGTCCGCCGATATAGAGGAACGATCCGTTCAAGACGGCGACATTGCCTTGAACGAACCTTTTAAAATAGCTGTTATATACGTGTACCTTCTCGATCAGTAAATCCACTCGCATGATGCCGGTACCTCCAAGTCGTCGTTAGTCTACCAGGACCATTTTGTCCGCCGGGAACAGCAAATGCACCTGCTGCCCGCTGATGTAAGGGACTTCCATTTCCTTGTTGACTGTAAAATCCCCAAGGTCCGTCTCGACGACGTACTGGTAGCTTCTTCCCAGGAACGTGCTTACTTTGATTCCGCCCCTCACCCGGTTCGGTCCGTGACCGATCTCCTCCGCAGTGCCGAGCTGCATATCGTCCGGGCGAATCGCGCCCTTCTTGCTTGTAGTTCCTTCCGCGCCGGGCTGTCGGGCGGCATGGAACGTATAGCCCTTCACCTTCAGCTCGATGCCGTCGCCGGCTTCGCGGCGTTCTTCGAACGTGATGAAGTTGTTGAAGCCGATGAACCGGGCGACGAATTCGGTTTTCGGGTATTTGTAGATCGTGGAAGGCCGATCCAACTGCTCGATAATGCCTTTGTTCATGATCGCGACGCGGTCGGAGATGGAGAAGCATTCCTCCTGGTCGTGCGAGACGTAGACGGTCGTAATGCCGAGCTCCTGCTGAATGCGGCGGATTTCGACGCGCATATTGACGCGCAGGTTCGCGTCCAGGTTGCTGAGCGGCTCGTCGAACAGCAGCAGGTCCGGCTCGATGACGAGCGCGCGGGCGATCGCCACCCGCTGCTTCTGCCCACCGGACAGCGCTTTGGGGAACCGCTGCTCAAAGCCCGACAAGCTCACGACCTCCAGAATGCGCTGCACGCGCTGCTTGATCTCGGCTTCCGGCACCTTCCGCAGGCGGAGGCCGAAGGCGACGTTATCGTACACGGACAGATGCGGGAACAGTGCGTAGCTCTGGAACACGAACCCGAAGTTCCGCTTGTTGACCGGCACCCGCGTGTAATCTTTGCCGTTCAGCATGAATTTGCCGTCTTTCGCTTCGAGGAAGCCGGCGATGAGCCGCAGCGTCGTCGTTTTGCCGCAGCCGCTTGGGCCGAGCAAGGAAATGAGCTGCCCCTTCTCGACCGTCAGGTTGAAGTTTTGCAGAATATATTGGTGATCATAGGCGACCGACACATTTTCCAAGGATAGCAATGCCATGGGTACGAGCCTCCGTTATCGTTTGGTAAAGTAAGAAAGGCCCATCAGCCTCTCGATCAGGAACATGAACACCGCCGTGAACAGCATGAGCAGTACGGAAATGGCGGCGATGGTCGGATCGAAATAATTTTCTACATAGGTCAGCATCTGAATCGGCAGCGTGCTGATGCCCGGGCCCGTCATGAAGACGGAAATATCCACATTGTTGAACGACTCCAGAAAAGCGATCAGAATCGCCGCGATAATCCCCGACTTGATGTTCGGGAGGACGACCTTGAAGAACGTTCCGAGCCGTCCCGCGCCGAGACTAAGCGCAGCCTCTTCGATGGCGAAGTCGAAATTCGACAAGCTGGACGCGATGACGCGAATAATGAATGGAAGCATGATAACCGTATGACCGACGAGCAGCGCCGTGTAGAGCGGCAGATGATACGTGACGATCAGGTATTTCAGCATCGTAAACCCGAGCACGATGCCCGGGATGAGCACGGGGGATATAAAGAAGCCGTTCAGGGCGTCTTTTCCCTTGAAATCGAAGCGGCTGAGCGCATAGGCCGCAGGCACGCCGAGCAAGAGCGCGAACAGGTTGCCCAGAATCGAGACAACGATCGACGTTTTGAACGTGCTCATGAACATTTCCACTTCGAAAATTTTCTCGTACCACTTGAGCGAAAAGCCCTGCGGCGGAAATTTCAGCACGGTTCCCGGCTCGAACGAAGCGAAGGCGATAATGACCAGCGGACCGAGCAAAAAGATATAGACAAGCAGCGTAAACAGGCCGAGGCCCCGGTTGTTCTCCTTCATCCCTTCTACCCCTTCGGATTCAAAGTGTTGGCCAGTTTGTTCATCAGGCTGATAACCACGAACGTAATCGCCATCATGATCGTCGCGATGACGGAGGCCGAATACCAGTCGTTCAGCGTAATTGCATTCTGGTACAGGAACGTCGAGATGACGCGCTGTTTCCCGCCGAGCAGCGCCGGAGTCGTGTACGCGGTCAAGCTGCCGACGAAGACGAGAATGCTCCCGATAATGAGACCGGGCACGCTGAGCGGGATCACGACTTTACGGAACGCGGTGAACCGGGACGCCCCGAGGCTCTCCGCCGCTTTGATCAGATCGGCATCGATGTTCTCCATGACACCGACAAGCGTGATAATGATCAGCGGCAGAAACAGGTGAATCAGACCGATCATCATCGCGGTCGGCGTATACAAAATATCCAGTGGGTCCTGAATGATCCCCATCGCCAGCAGCGCCGTGTTAAGCAGCCCCTTCTTGCCGAGGACGATCATCCAGCTAAAGGAGCGGACGACCGAGCTGGTGAGCAACGGGAAGATCGCGAGTGCGAGCAGCACGCTCTTTTTCTTCAGGCTCTGCCGGGAAATATAGTAGGCGATCGGAAAGCCGAGCAGAATGCAGATCGCCGTTGTCACCAGACTGACCTGCAATGTCGTCAGCAAAATTTTGAGAAAATACGGGTCCTTGAAGAAATGCAGGTACCCGTCGAACGTCACAGTCCCTTTCTGGAAAAAGGTGGACCCGATCGTAATGAGGATCGGAGCCGCCATAAATACCGTCAGGAACAACAGTCCCGGCAGCAATAGCAAATACAGATACGATTTCTTCATCGAACGGTTCTCCTGTTCCTGGATTGGGGGCTAACGGCTCAGCGTCTGCACGAACAACCGAAGAAAAGCGTCGGCGTCCACGTCCGTGCAGACCTGAACGTTCGGCTGCTGTCCGAGCCGGTTCTGAAAATCGCAGACCGTCTGGCCGTCGCACAGCTCGCTGCGGGTTTCCACATCGACGTAATACGGCTTCGTCGTGACCACCTCGCGGGATAAGGCCACCCCGACGGCCAACGGATCGTGCAGCGCGCAGGCGCGGACGCCGTTGCGTTCAGAGTAGCGCTGCATATAATCGGCGGTGCTCTCCTTCACGTAGCGGCCGATCGGCGTATCGCCGAGCGCGGCGATATGCTCGTCCTTGAGCAGCGCGCGCCGGGTCACATCGAGCCCGACAAGCGTCAGGGACGGGAAGCCGGCACGCAGCACGAGCTTGGCCGCTTCCGGATCGACATACATGTTGTATTCCGCCGTCGGGGTCACGTTCCCGTATCCCGCGACGACACCGCCCATGACGACAACCTCTTTCACGTCGTTCACAAGGCCGGGATATTTCATCAGCGCGAGCGCCAGATTGGTCTGCGGAGCCGTCATAACCAGCGTCACTTCGCCCGGGTTTTCGCGTACGCGGTCCACGATGTAGTCCGGCCCGAACCCCTCGGCCGCGCCTTGACGGACTGCCATGTCCCGCAGCGCCCCGCCGAGGCCGTCCGCCCCGTGAATCCGGTGCTCGAAATAATGCGGACGCAGCAAGGGCCGATCAGCCCCCCGGATGACCGGGATGCTCGCTTCCGCGCCCAGCAGCTGCAAAATTTTGCAGGTATTGGCCGTTGCTTGATCCAGCGATACGTTGCCGTTGACGGTCGTAATGCCGAGCACGTCGAACTGCCCGCTCTTGACCGCGAGCAGAATGCCTAACGCATCGTCCACACCCGTATCGACATCGAGGATTACTTTTCGTTTCATGCGCTCCGTTAGCTCCTTTCCATACTCCCGATATGAAAACAAGGGTACATGTCGGATCATATACCCTTGTCCAGCGTTTCGATTATGGTCATGCTATCGCGTTGCTTATTGCGTTGCTTATTGCGTTACTTATTGTGTAACTTCGCGGTTCCAACGGTCGATCCAGCCCTTGAGGTTCTGGTTGACGAACTTCATATCCAGCTTGCGCAGCTTGTTCACCACGTCCGCGCCGTACGTAATGCCTTGCGCTTCTTCCGGCTTGAGCTGCAGCGTCGTGTTCACCGGCGAATCGATTTTGGACTTGGCCGATTTCTCCTGCACTTCCTTGCTGAGGTGCCAGTTGATGAAATCTTCCGCCAGCTGCTTGTTTTTGCTGCCCTTCACGACGTTCACCGTGTTCATGATCGCGTACGCGCCTTCCTGCGGCGTAACGAACTTCGTATCTGGCACAGCAGCCTTCAAGTCCTTCACGTACATTTCCATGATCGGTCCGGCGGCGATTTCGCCTTGGGCGAACATGTTCACGAACTCGGACGTTTGACCGTAGTATTTCACGACGCTTTTATTCAGCGTCTTCAGCTTCGCGAACGCTTGATCGGCGTTGAACGTCGAGCTGCCAGCCACAGTCGAAGCCGCATCCAGGATCATCGGGCCGCTCGTCGACGTAATATTCGGAAGCGTCAGCTTCTTCGCCAGCTCAGGGCTCCACAGATCGTTCCACGATTTGATTTCCTTGCCTGCCGCTTTCGGATTATAGGCGATGCCGAATTGGCCGATCGTATAGGCCGGACCGTAGTCCTCGCCGAGCGGCGCTTTGGCGATGTCGTAAATGTCCTTCAGGTTCGTGATGCGGCTGCGGTCGATTTTCTCGAAAAGCCCCGCTTCGATGCCCTGCTGCGCGTAATAGTCCGAGAGGTAGATCAGATCGACGTTCGAGCTGCCCTGCTTCACTTTATTCAGGCGCTCGGCGTTGTTGCCGATTTCCAGCACGATCTTCACGTTATGCTCTTTCTCGAATGGCGCGTATACTTCTTTCTTGAAGAAGTCCTCGGAGAAGCCCCAGGTGGAAATGACCAGCTTGGTCGGCTCTCCGCCGCCCGCTCCCGGTGCAGCGCCCTGCTCTTTGTTTCCTCCCGCTTGGCCGCATCCGGACAAAGCCAATCCAATCAGCGAAACGGAAAGCAAGCTGCGAATCATTCGTTTTTTCATCATCGTCTTCATCCTCCAGTAGGAACATCGCTGTATCCATAATTTAAGATTTGTAGAAACGTTTAGCACTATACTCTCATCGGAATCGGTTCTTCTTGCATTTTATTTAAAAAAGAAAAAACGCCCTTAAATAGAAATAAATCTTCTACGTAAGAGCGCTTTTTCTTCGTAAACAAAGATAGGCGGCATCTATGGCAATGCATGCGGTCCGCTCGATGATAGATCAACGCCGCGGCTCCGGCCTGTTATTTCGGTTCGTGCAGAATCACATTCGTAATCGCCCATTGCGTCGCCGGATCGTAATCCCTTAGCAGCGCTTCGATCTCCAGCCCGAACTCCTGCTCCAGCTTCTCCCGAAGCTTCTTCTTATAGATCGAAGACATGTAAAAGTCGACCTCGTGCTTCAGCGTAGGCGCCTCGCCTTCGAGCGCATCCGAGCGCGGCGAACGACGATGCTTGGCATAATACGTGATGATCCGGTCGTCGATCGTAACCCGCAGCAATGTCGTTCCGAAGCCGAATAAGCTCTTCGAGATTTCGTTGTACAGGTGGCACAGCTTTTTTTTATTTTCGTTCGTGTCGATCAGGGGCATTCGTTCACCTTCAAGAGCAACCGGCTTTTTGTGATGCGACGTACTTTAATAATACATAAGAACTTGTAATTCTGCAAGCGATTGTTCGGATTTTTTGCCGGTAAAAACGATTTGAAATGCCTTTAATTAGCAAAAAATAGTCATTTCCCGAATAAGAGACTCAATCGGCGCACGTTACGAAATGTTTGCCGCAAGAGATGCGAGCAAGAGCCGAGTGCAATACCTAATTTTTAATTTTTTTTATTAAGGTAAATAACAAGAAAATTAACTACCGACATGATCACTACTACAAAAAACATAATAAAGGAAACAGGATCGCCACCGATTACAAGTTCATCAGAAAGAATACCTATTTGATACGTCATAAAAGCGGATACTGCTAAACAAATAAATGAGACACTCGATATGGCCACTTCATTAATTGGTTTAAGCTGTTTTTTCTGGGATATAGCCATGATCAATGAAATGGCTTGAATAATGATAAAGAAAATATATATGGGTCTAAAATTAGTAAAGATAGTAGCATCGTCCAATGCTATTCTCCCCCCTTAAAAGAGAAGTCCCATCATATCATATATTATGGCATAGGGAGGGTACAACCCGGCAAAAAAGCGCCGCGAGCCCTATTGCCAGGATTCGTGACGCTTGCTGCGGCGGAGCGGCCCCGCACGGTATGGGCCGTCCCGGCCTCCTCCGCTAGTAAGACCTGACCGTCAGCTGGTCCAGGCTCTTAAATTCGTAGCCCTGCTGCCGGGCTCCGTCAATGATTCTCCCGAGCGCGTCCGCGTTATCCTTGGATACCGTGTGCAGCAGGATAACGGCTCCGGGGTGAAGCTGGGCCATAACTTGGTTGTAGGCGTAGTCGGCCCCCTTTTGCGCTCTCGTATCCCAGTCCTTATAAGCAACCGACCAGAAGACGCTCGTATACCCAAGCTCCTTGCTTACGGCGAGGCTGCGGTCGTTGAAGATGCCCCGCGGCGGGCGCAGGTAGGTCATCGTCTGCCGTCCGGTAATTTGCGCCGCGTCCGCTTTTACCTTCTCCAGCTCGTCCTTGATTTTGCCGCTCGAAATCTGGGTCATGTCAGGATGGCTCCAGGAATGGTTGCCGATCAAGTGGCCTTCCGCCGCCATCCGCCGCAGCAGCTCCGGCTGATCCTTGATGTAATGTCCGGTGACAAAGAAGATCGCGGGAACCTTCTTTTCTTTCAGCACGTCGAGCACGCGGGCGGTATACCCGTTCTCGTAGCCGTTATCGAAGGTGAGATACAGCTCCTTCTGCGTCGTATCCCCGAGAAAAATAGCCCCATGCTTCTCCACAATGAGCTTGAAGCCTTCTTCGTCGATGGAGGGACGGCTGCCGTTCTTGCTCTTCTTGAACCCGAAATGATAGGCGCCGTCCCCTGCGGCAGCCGCTTGGACCGGGACGGCTGCCAGCAGACCGGCCAGCAGGATGGTGGCGATTGCAATACGTTTCAAGGGTTGGGCTCACTCCTTCTTGTTTTTGTCAGCTAGGAGTCATTATCCCTCGTCCCTCGAAAAATATGTGCACGAAATGCGCAGAAGCCCTCAAACAATCCGAAGCCCGCTGAGGCTCTCCGCCAGCTGCCGGTACCATGCCAGCCCGCCTGACCGGCGTTCGTCGTCCAAAGGAGCCACCGTCAGGTTGCGGGCCGAAGCCAGCCTGAGCTTGGCTTGGTACTCTCTGCGGGCCCAGAGCGGGTCCGTACAGCCGTAAGCGAATATGACCAGCCTCTTGTCTTCCTCCTCGACCAGAGCCCGCAGCAAACCGTTGATATGCCCGTCGTCCCCGTTAAACCCGTAGCCGATCGAACAGATGACGTCCGCCTCCCGGAACGTATCGTACAGCTCGACGTATCTGCGGGACATCGATACGGACGTAAGCGGCTTAATCCCGCTCTGGGTGAACAGGAACGGTACCAGAATGCGCCGAAGCTGTTCAGGCGGCTCGCCGCCGTCATGGTCTTGGAGGATGCGGTTACCGTAGGGATCGTAAAACTCGCCGACGCTGCCGTTCAAGTGGAAGACGGGTGTCCGCTTCAGGAAGCTGCGCTCCAGCACCTGTCCCACGAAATTGTTGTAATTGACCGTGCCGACGGAACGGAGCTCGAAACAATCGTCTGCCTCCAGCAGATCGTGATAAAACCCCGGCCCGTCGAACAGCTTGTCGAGATCGACTTGGGCTTGGCTGAGAATGTACCTTCGAACGGTGTGCAGGAAGATGGCGATGCGGGTGAATTTGGCCCAATGGGCCTTGGGGTTGTACAAATAGCGAAAATGGCTGTCGATCAGCGCCTGGTAATCGAGCGCGGAGGCGAAGACGTCCTCCAGCACCGCACGGCCCAGCTCCGTGAATAGAGTCGCGAGGCTGCTGGACTCCGTCAACGGGAGCGGCTGCTCTTCCAGCACGATTTCCACCCCGGTCAGTCCGGCGCTGCGGTAATCCAGGCTGAAGATGCCGGACAAATCGTCGAAGACGGATAGCGTATCCGGGGCCTGTTCGAACAGCTCCTCGTTCAGCCGCGAGACGAGGTTTTGCCCGAATGCGCCGATCAGAAGCTCCAGCAGCGCCCGGATCATCCGCCGGAGGCCGCGGTCTTGAGGTGCGTGCTCTAGCGCCTTCAGGAACGCCGAGAAATAGTCGGAGTCGAACAAGCTGACCCGATCGGCCAGCCGCTGGTTCAACTTAATGACCTGCCGGTAAGAGACCGTTCCGAACTCGTGCCCCGTCGTCGCGGCATACGTCTGCTTCAAGACCGGCTCGGATACGCGGAACGTGCGCAGAATACAGGCCACATTGGCGTCAAACCGGTCAAAATAGTGAAGAATGCTATCTTTGCGATTCTCCAGACTGGACGTGATCAAGCCTTCGAATTCCCCTTTTCCGAACACATGAAGCCGCTTATTCCGGTAGCCGCCCGGGAGCCATTTTGCCGCATAGGGGGACGTAGGGTCGATACGCTCGATTTGCTTGCGAAAGCGGTTACGATCTTCTTCGGGCGAAAGCCGGAAGATGTCCAGCGCAAACCTGCCGCCCGACGGCAGACCGTACCCGATCTCGGCTCCTGCGCCGAAAAAGACAGCCAACTTCGGTTTGCTCACGCCGTTTCCCCTCCTAAGGGATCTTTTGCGGATCTTATTACGGTCATTGTAGCGAAAAAAGCAGCCCGCCGCCAGTACCGCCGGACTTATTCGGCGGGAAAATGACGCCGCTCATGCCGAGACGGCCGCATTGCCCGGCCGAACACGCAAAACCCCTTGGCCGGATAGGCATCTGCCTGCGGCAAAGGGGTCGTATTTTAAACTCCGGCCAAGATGGACAGGGCTTCGCAGCATCATGTAGACCGGTAAGGGCAAAGTTCTACAGCAGCAATCGACGGCATTTTCTCGCGGACCGGGACTTTGATTGCCGTTTCATCCCGTCGGTACGCTTCTTACGCCCCGTGCCTGCGATGTTGCCTGCCCATTAATTCGAGCGCGGAATAAAGCTTTGAATATCGATGCCGAGCCCTTGCGCGAGCCGCATCCCGTACTCGGCATCCGCCCGGAAAAAGTTGCAGATGGCACGCAGTTGGATGTCCTGGCTCGTCTGCTTCAGATCGTTCACCAGATTGCGGATCAGGTTGTCCTGCTCCTGCTTCGTGTAGCTGCGGTACCGCTCGCCGGCCTGCGTGAAATCGTCGGTTTTCTCGATTTTTTGCCGGACTGCGGGTCCTGTCAGCGGCGCTTCGCTTTCCGCATAGGCCGGGTCTTCCTGCGGACTGCCGGAAGCACTGTTCGGCTCGTAGTTGACCGTGGAAGCATCCTGCTTCACGTTCATCGCTCCGTCCCGCTGATGGTTGCGGACCGGCGCATACGGGCAGTTGATTGGAATCTGCAGGTAGTTCGCGCCGAGCCGGTACCGCTGCGTATCGGGGTAGGAGAACAGACGGCCCTGCAGCAGCTTATCCTCGGAAGGCTCGATCCCCGGCACCAAGGCGCTCGGCGAGAAGGCGGACTGCTCGACCTCGGCGAAGAAATTGTCCGGGTTCCGGTTTAGCGTCATGGTGCCGATCCGGTGCAGCGGGTACGCATCCTCGGGCCATACTTTCGTCGCGTCGAGCGGGTCGAAGCCCCACCGGTCCAAGTCCTCCGGCGGCATCAACTGCACGTGCAGCGCCCACTGCGGGAAGTTTCCGTCCCGGATCCGGTCGAACAAATCTCTCGTCGCATGGTTGAAGTCTCGGCCCTGCACCTCCCGAGCCTCGTCGGCCGACAAATTCACGACGCCTTGCAGCGATTTCCAATGATATTTGACGTACGTTACTTTGCCTTCCGCATTTACCCATTTGAACGCGTGCACGCTGAAGCCGTCCATTTGCCGGTAATTGGCGGGAGTGCCGTTATCCGAGAACACCCAAGTCAGCATATGCGTCGATTCCGGCGACAGCGTCATGAAGTCCCAGTACCTTGCAGGGTCTTGGATATTGGTGTCCGGTGCGGGCTTGAGCGAATGCACCATATCCGGGAATTTCAGCGCGTCGCGGATAAAGAATACCGGCAGGTGGTTGCCCACGATGTCATAATTGCCTTCTTGCGTGTACAGCTTCACGGCGAATCCGCGCGGATCGCGGGCCGTTTCCGGCGAGCCGGTGCCGTGGATTACGGTTGAGAACCGAACGAACACGGGCGTCTCCTGCCCGGCCTCTTGCAGAAAATGCGCCTTCGTATAAGGCTTCATGCTCCGCTCGACGCGGAATACGCCGTGCGCTCCTGCGCCGCGAGCATGCACGACCCGCTCCGGGATGCGCTCCCGGTCAAAATGGGCCAGCTTCTCCAGCAGATGGTAATCCTCCAGCAGTGCCGGTCCGCGGCGGCCGGCCGTACGCGAATTTTGGTTATCCCCCACGGGAGAGCCTTGATTGGTCGTCAAACGATGGTTCATATCTTGATCTCACCTTTCATTTATATTTAGACTTGATCTAAATTATGACCTCATTGTACCATCGCTGCATGACCGAATCATGAGCATTCCGTGAGTTTTTCATGAAGATCGGATGAAGCGGGCGGCCGACTATTCAGTCGGCCAGCCTATATCCGACCCCGCGCACTGTCGCGATGTACTGCGGTGCGGCGGGATTGTCGCCCAGTTTTTTGCGCAAGCTTTTCACATGAACGTCGACGACGTTGCTGCCCCCGACAAACGAGCTGCCCCAGATGCGGTTCATGATCTCGTCGCGCGACATCACGGCCCCTTGCGCTTCAAGCAGCATCAGT
>NZ_JTHN01000097.1 GCF_001399685.1 Paenibacillus sp. A3 | reverse complement strand
TTCCCGGATCGTGCGGATCGCCTCGGCGCGGTCCGGCCGGTTGAACACCGCATTCCCGGCAACGAGCACATTAGCGCCCGCTTCGGCAACAAGCTTGGCCGTCTCGGTATTGACGCCTCCGTCAACCTCGATGTCCACGTGCTGAAGCCCGCGCTCGTCCAGCATGCGGCGCAGTCCGGCGATTTTGGGCAGCATGGCGGAGATAAACTTTTGCCCGCCGAAGCCGGGGTTGACCGTCATCAGCAGCACGTAGTCGAGCAGACCTTCCTCAAGCACATACTCCAAAGCATGGAGCGAAGTGGCCGGATTCAGCACGACGCCCGCTTTGACGCCCTGCTCCTTAATATAATGAAGTGTCCGGTGCAGATGGACACATGCCTCGGCGTGAACCGAAATGAGGTCTGCGCCCGCCTGAACGAACGAGGCGATGTAGCGGTCCGGCTGCTCGATCATCAGATGCACGTCGAGCGGTAATTTCGTTATCGGACGAATCGCCTCCACCACCAGCGGTCCGATTGTAATATTCGGCACGAAATGTCCGTCCATCACGTCGACGTGAATCCAGTCGGCCCCGCCGCGCTCGACGTCGGCAATTTCTTCGCCCAGCTTGGAGAAGTTCGCGGATAAGATCGAAGGAGCGATACGCAGCATCTCAGTACCTCCTTTTTTTGTCTTTAATCTCGTTCAAAAATTGAATGTAATGGTCGTACCTCGATGCGGCGATATGGCCCGCTTCTTTGGCCTCCTGAACCTTGCAGCCCGGTTCGTGCAGATGCAGACATCCGCGGAAGCGGCAGGCTGCGGCATAAGGCGCGAATTCCCGAAAAGCCCCGCTGAGCCCCTCCGCATCCACCTGCAAAAAATCGAGCTGGCTAAAGCCCGGCGTATCGGCGATAACTCCGCCGTTCTGCAGCCGGATCAGCTCGACGTGGCGCGTCGTATGCTTGCCCCGGCCGAGCTTCATGCTGATTTCGTTCGTTTCGAGCGACAGCCCCGGCACCATGGCGTTAAGCAGCGACGACTTCCCGACGCCGGACTGCCCCGCAAACACCCCGATGCGGCCCGCAAGCCGATCGTAGACTTCGCTCACGCCGATGCCTTCCTTGGCGCTTGTCACAAGCATGGGGTAGCCAATCGACTCGTAGAGCCGGATCACCGGCGCCAATTGCTCGGAAACCCCGTCAGACGAAGTTCCTTCGGACAGAAGATCATGCTTGGTCAAACAGATCAGCGTATCGAGTCCAGCGCTTTCCGTATGGACTAGAAACTTGTCCAGCAGCGGCAAATTAAGCGCCGGCTCGGTTACCGAGAACACCAGTACGGCCAAATCGATATTTGCCACCGGCGGCCGGATCAGCTCGGAGGAGCGGGGAAGAATCTCGTCGACCGTTCCTTCCCCGTTCTCCGTCAGCCCGTACACCACGCGGTCGCCGACGAGCGGCGAAATGCCCCGCTTCTTGAAAATGCCCCGCGCCCGGCATTGCACCGATTCGGTCGTCTGCGCGTCGTCAGCAAGTACGTAATAGTATCCGCTTAGCGCCTTCACGATTAACCCGGTTGGCATTATGGATTCTTGCCTCCTGTGCCCGTCGTATTCCCGGCCGGAGACGTCGCTGCGCCTCCGTTCTGCCCGGTCGGCGGCGGCGTCGTTCCGCCGCTTCCCTGTTGCGTCGGCTTGCCGCTCTCGGCCCCCGTGCCGGAAGCCGGAGTTGCCGGCGGTTCGGTCTTGCCGCCACCGTTCGTCCCGGTGCCTGTATTCTGCTGCGTACCGGCGTCAGACCCGGAAGTCTTACCGTTTTTTTGATCCAAGTAGTCCTTATAGGTCTTCGTTATCGTATCGTTCTGAACGCCTTCCCCACGGATTTGAATGGTCGCATCTTTATCGGGCGCAACGACCAGCTGTACCTCAAGCGTTTCCACTTTGGTCACGTTCGTGAGCGTCTGATATTCCGAGTTCTCGGCGGACGCATCGCTCAGAATCACCTTAGCCGTGCCCGCCTGTCCTTCCTTGGCCGGTTTAATCTTCACCGGCACGGTCATCTGTCCCGCTTCCGGCGGTAGGCCCGAACTGACGGTCAGCGTAATTTCCGTACCCGGCGTTACGTCGTCATCCGGTAAGAACGGAAATTGTTCAGTTACACGCCCCTTCCTTTGCTTATAGCTCAGTTGGCGGGAGATGCCGTCCTTGGAAAGCTTCAGTTTTTTTTCGCTAAGGATCGCTTTGGCTTCGTTTTCCGTTTTGCCGATCAGGTTCGGCATTTTGAACGTTTCTCGACCTTTGCTAACGATCAGTTCGACCTTAACATCGCCCGGCAACGTGTACTCCTCATTCACCGCAGGCTTTTGAGACGTCACCGTTTCCGGCTCGGCTTCCAGAAACCTTTGATCGATCTTGATATTTTCCGACTTAAAGCCGAGAGAGGTCAGCTTCGTTTTGGCATCTGCCAGCTTCAGCTTGGTTACGTCGGGCATTTTTTTACTTTCGGGCCCTTCGCTGACAACCAGCTTGATCGTCGTGCCCACATTAACCTGCATATTCGACTGGCTCTGCCGAATGACGATATCTTTCGGCTTGACCTCATCCTTCTGATAAGTCTCTTCCACTCTGAGCTTGCTGTCCTCTAATATTTTCTTGGCTTCGGCAAGCGGCTTATCCACCACATTCGGGATATCGACCCGCTGCACTGCCAATTTCTGCTGCACGTACTGGACCGCATACCACATGCCACCCACGAGCGACATAAGTACCACGAACCAGACCAGCGGCTTGACCCAGCCCTTTTTTTTCTTCTCGGGCGGCGCCGGTTCCTTCGCGCGGGGTGCATCGTCGTCATCCTCCACAACGGCGTATTGTCCCGGCCGCAGCGCAGGCATGACCCGCGTCTTTTCCTCATCCAGATCATCGTCGTCCAGAAAGTTGACTTTCGGCTCGTTGCGGCGGTGCGGCAGCAGGCACGACCCGAGGTCGCTCAGCATGTCTTTGGCCGAACGGTACCGCTCCGACGTGCTTTTGCGCATCGCGCGCAGAATGATGTTTTCCACGCTTTGCGGGATGAGCGGATTCACCTTGCGGGGCTCCTCGACATCCTCCTGCAAATGCTTCAAGGCTACGCTGATCGGACTTTCGCCGAGAAACGGCAGTCGGCCAGTCAGCATCTGGTACATGACAATCCCGAGAGAGTACAAGTCCGATTGCTCGCCGGTCGGCGTTCCTTTGGCATGCTCGGGCGAAAAATAATGAACCGAGCCGACGACGGAGCCGGTCTGCGTAATCGTGGAAGAAGTGACGGCGCGGGCGATCCCGAAGTCGGTCACTTTGATGCGGCCGTTTTTGCCGATCAAAATGTTGTGAGGCTTAATATCGCGATGAATGATTTGATTATGATGCGCGTGATCGAGGGCGTCGCAAATCTGGCTCGCAATATGAACGGCTTCCTCCACCTGCAGCGGAGCCTTTTCCTTAATCTGCTCGTTCAAGTTCGTCCCCTCGATATACTCCATCACGATGTAATGGATGTCTTCCTCTTGGCCGACGTCGTATATGCTGACTACGTTCGGATGCGACAAGGAGGCTGCGGCTTGCGCTTCGCGGCGAAAACGCTGAATGAATTCTTCGTCGTGCACATACTGCTGACGCAGTACCTTCACGGCGACATGCCGATGCAATAAAATATCGAGTCCTTTGTATACGATGGCCATTCCGCCGCCGCCGACGCGTCCCAAAATCTCGTAGCGTCCTCCAAGCTGCTTACCGATCATTCCTTCCTCACCCCGCTTCTCCGTCGTCATGTACCGCCGAACCCGGCCCGTTCTCGATCAGCAACACCGTTACGTTGTCGTCGCCCCCGGCATCCAGCGCAGCCTGCACAAGCCGGTCCACCTTACGCTCCAAGCCGTCCGTCTCCTCCACGGTTTGGAGCATTTGGCCCGGCTCAACAAGGCTGCTTAGTCCGTCGCTGCACAGCAGCAGCAAGTCTCCGGGGCCCCAACCGATTTCCTGCACGTCCACCTCGATCGTCGGCTCGGTGCCGAGCGCCCGTGTCAGAACGTTGCGCCGCGGATGGTGGCTCGCTTCCTCCCGGGTGATCTGGCCGCTTTTGACCAGCTCGTTCACAAGCGAGTGATCTTCCGTTAACTGCTCGATCTGCCCGTCGTGAATCCGGTATACGCGGCTGTCGCCGATATGCGCCACGACAGCCCGCTCGTCGTTCGCCAGCACGGCAACGACGGTCGTTCCCATTCCGTGGTAATTTTCGCGTCCGGATGCAAATTCGAAAATGTTATCGTTGGCGGCTTCGATCGCTTCTTTCAATTTATGCTGCCGCTCCTCGGACGAGCGGTTCGGATCCAAGGACTTCACCTGCAGCGGGATAAGCTCCACCGCCATTTGACTTGCGATATCTCCGGCCTGATGGCCTCCCATGCCGTCTGCGACAATGGCGAGGGTCCAGCCGTTCAAGTCTTCTTGAACGGCTGCGCGGTCCTCATTGACCGCCCGCACCCGGCCGATATCGGATTGATAAGCCAATCTCAGCATCGCTTGCTTCACCTCGCACCCGACTCCATATGCTTCGCCCGCAGCTGCCCGCAGGCGGCCGCGATATCGCTGCCCTGCTCCCGGCGTATGGTGGCGTTGATTTTGTTGCGTTCCAGAATGCGTTGGAACGTGAAGATATCATTCCGGGGCGTACGCACATAGTTGCGCTCGGAAACGAAATTGACCGGAATCAAGTTCACGTGCGCCATCGGAAATGCTTTTAATACTTTCGCCAGCTCTTCCGCATGCTCGGCCTGATCGTTCACGCCGCCCATCAGCGCGTATTCGAACGTAATACGCCGTCCGGTTTTTGCGACGTAATATTGACAGGCTTCGATCAGCTCGGCAAACGGATACCGGCGGTTGACCGGCATCAGCTTGGAACGCAGCTCATCGTTCGGCGCATGGATCGAAATCGCCAGATTGATCTGCGTATCCTCGTCGGCAAACCGGTAGATGTTCGGAACGATGCCGCTCGTCGACACCGTAATGTGCCGCTGGCCGATATTCAGCCCCTTCGGATGGATCATCACCTTGAGAAACTTCATCACCGCGTCGTAATTTTCGAACGGCTCGCCGATTCCCATGATGACGATGCTGCTGACCCGCTCCTGCGTTTCGTCCAAGAGTTGCTGCGCCTTGACCACCTGGGCGATGATCTCGCCGGACGTCAAATTCCGCTTCAATCCGCCCAGCGTCGAGGCGCAGAACGTACAGCCGACCCGGCAGCCGACCTGCGTCGTTACGCAGATGCTGTTGCCGTAGCTGTGCTTCATGATAACCGTTTCGATAGCGTTCTCGTCGCTAAGCTCAAACAAAAACTTCACAGTCCCGTCCTTCGAACGGTAATGCGCCACTTCCGTGAGCGTGACGAAGTCAAACTGCTCCTTAAGCCGGTCCCGGAGCGTTTTCGGAAGATTCGTCATCTCATCGAAGCTTGAAACTCTTTTCACATACAGCCAATCGAAAATTTGACCGGCACGAAAGCCCGCCTCTCCGTTATCCTTGACCCATTGCTGCCAATCCTCCAGGGTAAAATCGTAGATGTACGGCTTTTCGTTTTTCGGCTGCCATCTGCTTTCTATTTCGTTCATTGTATGCATCACAACCTGTTTAGTCTATAGTGAAGCCCTTTCGGAGGACGCTCCTCCAAAAAGGCCACATTTTATTTTACCACATTTTGCGGTTCTATGCTCGCTTGCGCAGCCGGGCGATGAAAAAGCCGTCCGAACCGTAATCGTACGGCATGATCCGCACCGCAGCAAGCTCCTCGTCCAGCCGATCTCGGAGCGTCTCCGGCACTTCGGGCAGGTCCGGCGCAAACGAAGGATGACTCGCCAAAAATTCGCGGATCATGTCTTCGTTCTCGGCCTTCTCCACCGTGCACGTGCTGTACACCAGGACGCCGCCCGGCTTCAGCAGCGGATGCACCGCCTCCAGCAGCTCCCGCTGGATATCGCAGATCTCCGTCAGCTCCGCTTCGCTTTTGCCCCACTTCATGTCCGGCTTCCGGCGGATAACACCAAGCCCCGAGCAGGGGGCGTCGAGCAGGATGCGGTCAAAGCTTTCCGGGGCAAAATGCTCCGCCAGCCGGCGCGCGTCCGCCGTCAGCGTCCGAATCGACCGCAGCGCGAGGCGCTCCGCCTGCTCCTCGATGAGCTTCCGCTTATGCTCGTGCACGTCACAAGCGACGATTTCGCCGCGGTCGCCCATCTTCTCCGCAAGGTGCGTCGTCTTGCCGCCGGGCGCAGCGCAGCAGTCCAGCACCCGCTCGCCCGGCTGCGGGTCCACCCATTCTGCGACGAGCATGGAGCTCTCGTCCTGGACCGAATACAGGCCCGCCGCATAGTCCGGCGAGAGGGCCATGTTGCCGCCGCCGCGCACGATCACGCCGGCGGGCGCAACCGCGGAGGGCTCCGCTTCGAGCCCTCCTTGCCGCAGCCGCTCGGCCAGCTCGCCCGGGCCGAACTTCAGTGCATTCGCGCGCAGACTTACGCGCGGCGGCGTGTTGTTCGCTTCGCAAAGCCGCTCGGCCGTCTGCTCGCCGAATTCGCGGATCCAGCGCCGCACCAGCCACTCCGGGTGTGACTGCGCAAGCGCGATGCGCCGCTCGGCCGGCAGCCCGGCGGGCAGGACGAGCTCGCTTTTGCCGCGGAGCACGCTGCGCAGCACGCCGTTGACCATGCCGGAGATGCCTTGGTGGCCCCGCCGCTTCGCGATATTGACCGCTTCGTTGACGATCGCGTGGTCCGGAATCCGGTCCAAATAATGCAACTGGTAAAAGCTCAGCCGCAGCAAATTGCGAACCCACGGCTGCAGCTTCGCCAGCCCTTTGCTGACGAACCGCTCCAGGAAAAAGTCGATCGTGCTCAGCCGCTGCACCGTTCCGTATACGATTTCCGTCGCGAGTCCGGCGTCCGGCTTGTCCAGCTTGTACTTTTGCAGCGTCTGGTTGAGCAGCAAATTGCTGTACGAACGGTCCTGCTCGATCCGCACCAGCACGTCAAGGGCCGCTTCCCTGGCCGAGCCTTGAGCCGGGCCTTTGCTTGCCCGGGGAGCCTTCCCCTGACGGCTCCCCCGGGCTCCACCCGAAGCCGCACCGCCGGTACGTTTGCCTCCTGCGGCTCCCCCCTGCTTGGTCCGTCCGGAGGACGGTTGATTCGTTTCGCTCATAATTCCTCCGCTTTTCTTCTATAGCTCATAGCAGTTCACAGCTCAATCGCCCGATGTCCCAAGCACGGTGCCCGCCGCCAGCTGTCCGCTTCGCGCGAACGCGGCGGCGTCCATAGCCTTCTTGCCGGCCGGCTGCAGCTCGGTGATCCGCAGAATGCCTTGTCCGGCAGCCACGGCGATTCCCCGTTCTCCCGCTTCCAGCACAGTGCCCGGCTGTACGCCGTCAGGTACTTGATCCGACTCGGCGGGCTTGGCGCACATCCATATTTTCAATACTTCGCCGTTCCACAGCGTATAGGCTCCCGGCCGGGGATGGAGCCCCCGCACCAGATTCCACAGCTGCTCCGCCGGCTTTGTCCAATCGATCAGTTCCTGCTCGCGGGCAATGTTCGGCGAATAGACCGCCTCCGCATCGTTCTGCGGCACCGCCTGCACGCGGCCCGCCAGCAAATCCGGCAGCGTCTCCTCCAGCAGCTTCGCTCCGGCCAAGCTCAGCTTGTCGAACATCGTGCCGGTCGTATCGCTGTCCTCAATCGGCACCTCGATCTTGCTGATCATGTCGCCGGTATCCAAGCCTTCCGCCATGTACATGATCGTGACGCCGGTGACGGCGTCGCCGTTCATCACGGCGTAGTGAATCGGCGCTCCGCCGCGGTATTTGGGGAGCAGCGACGCGTGAATATTAATACAGCCCAGCTTCGGCAGCTCCAGTACCGATTTCGGCAAAATTTGTCCGAAGGCCGCTGTCACAATCAGATCCGGCTGCAGGGCGCTGATCGCCTCGACGGACTCCGGGCGGCGCAGCCGTTCCGGCTGAAGCACGGGCAAGCCGCGCTTCTCCGCCTCGACCTTGACGGGGGTCGGCGTCAGTACGCGTTTGCGCCCGACCGGACGGTCCGGCTGCGTGACGACAGCGACGACTTCCAGATTTTTATCGTTCAGCAGCGTCTGCAAAGACGGCACGGCGAAATCCGGCGTGCCCATAAAAATTACTCTCATGCGTCATCACGATCCTGTTGCTCGCTGCGATACATTTTTTCCGCCAAGTCCGTATACAGCACCCCGTTTAAATGATCCACCTCATGCTGAATGCAGCGGGCCAGCAGCTCGGTCCCTTCGATGACGATCTCCTCGCCGTCGCGGTTAAGGCCCTTGACCTTCACACGGGCTGCCCGCTTCACATCGCCCGTAAATCCGGGAATGCTTAAACAGCCCTCCGGTCCGAACTGCTCCCCGTCCCGTTCGATAATCTCCGGATTGATCAGCTCGATCAAGCCGTGCTCGTCGCCGACGTCCATGACGATCACCCGTTTGAGAATGCCGATCTGCGGCGCGGCCAATCCTACGCCCTCCGCATCGTACATCGTATCCGCCATGTCATTCAGCAGCTTATGAATGTTCGGCGTAATTTTAGGAACGGGCTTGCATTTTTCACGCAGCACCGGGTCCGGGTCCTTCACGATGATTTTGATTGCCATGTATAAGCACCATCCTTTTCGTTTCAAGAGAATGAACCGGCTTTTCTGCAGCCGGCTGATACGTTATGTATATTCCGGCCGCATGGACCGGTTGACAGCTCCGTTACATTAACACTTGGGGATCGACATCGATCGCCACCGTCAGCTTGTGCTGCTTCACGGTATCGTCAAGCACGGCGGCCGCTTTCTGAACCAAGGCGGAAATGTCCGTCTCTCCCCGATATTTTATCATGCATTGAAAACGATATCTATCTTTGATCCTTGAAATCGGTGAAGCGACGGGCCCCAGTACCTCCAGCTCGGTTCCGTCCGCTTGCATCGTCTGTGCCAGCTCTTTCAAACGGGAAGCGAGCATTTCACCCGCGCGAAGCAGCAGCTGCACCTGCTCGTGCGACAGCGTAATCAAAACCAACCGGTGAAACGGCGGATAATTGTGCAGCTTGCGCATCAGCATCTCCTTGCGCATAAAGCCCATATAATCGTGCTTGCTCGCGCTCATAATGCTATAATGCTCCGGCGTGTACGTTTGCACGAACACCTCGCCGGGCAGCTCGTGCCGTCCGGCGCGTCCCGCCACCTGCGTCAGCAGCTGGAACGACCGTTCGGCCGCGCGGAAATCGGGCAGGTTCAGAACGGAATCGGCAGCGAGCGCGCCGACGAGCGTCACGTAAGGAAAATCAAGCCCCTTGGCTACCATCTGCGTGCCGAGCAGCACGTCGGCCTGACGGTTGCGGAACATTGTGAGCCATTTTTCATGCGAACCCTTTTCCGTTGTCGTGTCGACGTCCATGCGAATGACGCGAATGCCGGGAAACAGTTTACCAAGCTCCTCCTCGACCCGCTGCGTTCCCGTGCCGAAGTGGCGGATATGCTCGCTGCCGCAGTCCGGACAGACAGCCAATTCGCGCTCCGCGTAGCCGCAGTAATGACAGCGGATCGCCTTGGAGCTTTGATGGTACGTCAGCGAGATATCGCAATGCGGACAATCCGCCACATAGCCGCAGGTGCGGCACATAACGAACGTGGCGTACCCGCGCCGGTTCAGCAGCAGGACGACCTGTTCCTTCTTGTGTAACCGATCTTCGATCGCTTTATACAAGGCGCGGCTGAACATCGACCGGTTGCCGTTTTTCAGTTCCTCGCGCATATCGACGATGTTCACCCGCGGCAGCGGCCTTCCCTCGACGCGCGAAGGCATGGAGAGCAATTCGAATGCCGGACGATCCAGGGTTGCCAAAGCGGCGGCTTCGACAGAGGTACGGTACATGCTTTCCAGCGATGGCGTAGCGGAGCCCAGCACGACCGAGGCCCCATGCTCGCCCGCTCGGGCGATCGCCACATCGCGGGCATGATATTTCGGGCTTTCTTCTTGCTTATAGGTCGATTCGTGTTCTTCATCGATAATAATGAGTCCGATATTCGTAAATGGTGCGAAAATCGCCGAGCGCGCGCCGATCACGACACTGACTTCCCGGCGCACGATTTTGCGCCATTCGTCATAGCGTTCGCCGTTGGATAGACGGCTGTGCAGCACGGCGACCCGGTTGCCGAACCTTCCTTTGAACCGCTCCACCATTTGGGGCGTAAGCGAAATTTCCGGGACAAGGACGATCGCTTCGCGGCCTTGATCCAAGCAGGATTGGATCGACTGGAGATAGACCTCCGTCTTACCGCTGCCGGTCACGCCGTGCAGCAAAAAGACGCGACGCGTCCGTCCTTGCGCCGCTTCTCTGATCCGATCGAACACCGATTGCTGTTCGGGCGTCAGCGGGAGCGGCGAGGTCGGCTTGAACGTGCGCGACGCGTAGGGATCGCGCTGCACTTCGGTTTCCTCCAGCCGAAGCCAGCCTCGTTCGACGAGCCCTTTGACCGCTGCGGCGGTGATTTGAAGCTTCGTCAGCAGCTCTGTCAGCTTGATTGGCTCAGGATGCTCCTGCAGAAAAGCGAGCACCTGCTTTTGCTTGGCCGCGCGCGCCGGCAGCTCGGCTTGCCACGCTTCCAGCTGATCTGGATCGCTCGGAGGAAACACATAAAGCGCTTTTTTCGTAGACATCCGGTCTTTGACCATTTGAATTTCCGTCAGCCGTCCGTCTTCCAGCAGCTGCTTGATCAGTGCGCCTTTTTCCGAAAAGGTTTGCAGCAGCGATTCCAGCTCGACCGATTCGTGCTTGCGGACATAAGCGAGGATTTCTTCCTGCTCGGGGAGAAGCAGAGGCAGCAGCTCCGGCTGCTTTTCTTTGATCTCCGGTTCGTCGACCGCCTTAACGTGCCGTTCGTACTTGGCCTTCAGCGCGCCGGGGATCATTGCTTGCAGCGCAATAATTTCGTGGCAAAGATACGTGCGGCTGATCCAGCGACCCAGCTTTACCAGCTCGGGAGTTAGCGGAGGAGTAACGTCCAGCGTCTGGCGGATCGGCTTCAGCTTCTCCGGGTCAAGGTCCGTTCCGTCATGAAGCTCCACGACAAACCCTTGTACGGTCCTTGGGCCGAAGGGAACGCCTACACGGCTCCCCACGGCAATGTAGTCCCGCATCGTTTCCGGCACAATATAGTCAAATGCCCGGTTCGTAGGCCGGGCCGGGACATCCACAATGACTTTGGCGTACATTCGTCGGTCATCTCCCCTTTCCGAGACGATCCGCAACGAGCGCGAGCAATCTGGCCGCGACTTGTCCTTTCGACATCAGAGGCAGCGCTTCAACCAGCCCCCCGGAATCATAAATCCGCACGACGTTCGTATCCGTGCCGAAGCCAGCGCCTTCCATCGTCACGTCGTTGGCTACCAGCAGATCGCAGCGCTTCTTCTTCAGCTTTTCCTGCGCAAACGTCTCCAAATGCTGCGTTTCGGCAGCAAAACCTACGAGAAGCTGCGACGGCTTCTTCCGTTCGCCGACCGCTTGCGCGATATCCGGATTTTTCACCAGCCGCATCGTCATTTCGTCTCCGCTCTTTTTGATTTTGTGCTCAGCCTGCTCCGCGGGCCGGTAATCGGCCACGGCCGCCGCCTTGATAATCACATCCTGCTCGGGCAGTCGGGAAAGGACCGCTTCCATCATCTCCAGCGTGGATTCGACTTTGACCACGGTCACGCCGGCGGGCGCGGCAATCGAAGCTTTGCCCGTGACGAGCGTCACGTTCGCCCCCATCCGCTGGGCTTCCTCGGCGATCGCATACCCCATTTTGCCCGAGGAGTCGTTGGTCAAGTACCGGACGGGGTCGATCCGTTCCACCGTCGCGCCGGCCGTAACCAGAACATGCTTCCCTTCAAGCAGCCGCTTCTCCTGAAAAAACTGCTCAACCGCCGCCACGATCTCTTCCGGCTCCGCCAAGCGGCCCTTGCCTACGTAGCCGCAAGCCAACTGACCCGTGCCTGGCTCGATGAACCGGACGCCGCGCTCCGCGAGCTTCTGCATGTTGGCCTGCACCGCCGGGTGCGCATACATATGTACGTTCATGGCGGGAGCTACGAGAATCGGCGCCGTGGTGGCCAATAGCGTCGTGCTGAGCATATCGTCGGCGAGGCCCAGCGCGATTTTACCGATGACGTTGGCGGTGGCCGGGGCGATCACGACGACGTCCGCCCGGTCGGCCAGATCGATATGCGATACGACGGAAGCGTCCTTTTCGTCGAACGTGTCGACGATGACATCGTGTCTCGACAACGTTTGGAACGTTAACGGCGCCACAAATTTGGTTGCCGATTCTGTCATGATCACCCGCACGTCGGCTCCCGCCTGCGCGAGCTTGCTGCACACCGCCGCCGCTTTGTAAGCGGCAATGCCGCCGCTGACCCCGAGCAAGACCGTTTTTCCGTTCAACATGGGGCTTCGCTCCTTTCCCTTACGGGCAATGAATCGTATCCTTGCGAAAAAAATAACAACCGCGAGGGTTGTTGTTTACTTTAAGGACTCTTTGTTTTGCAATTTCTCGTAGGAAATATGGTCTTCATAGATTTCTTCCAGAGCCAGACCTACATATTTATGCGACTTCTTTTGCTTTACTTCGGTTTTGGAACCGTCTCGCAGCATGCGCGCCCGTTTGGCGGCCGCTACCACGAGCGAATACTTGCTGTCTACCTTGTCCAAAAGTTTGTCGATAGAAGGATACAACATGTTATTTTTTCACCTCAGCCATCCAATGTTGAATTTTGGAAACCATCCGGTCTTTGCGGCAGTGCTCCGCCGTCAAGATGCTGCGGATGCGGGAACAGGCGAGGTCTACTTGATCGTTGACGATAGCGTAATCGTATTGCTCCATCATCGCGATCTCGTCGACCGCCACCGACATGCGGCTGCGAATCGTTTCCTCGGATTCCGTACCGCGTCCGACGATGCGGCTTTCAAGCTCCGGCAGCGACGGAGGCAGCAGAAAAATGAATACCCCTTCCGGGAACTTCTGCTTCACCTTCAGCGCACCCTGCACTTCGATCTCCAAAATAATGTCCTTGCCTGCGTTCAGCGTGTCTTCTACAAACTTGCGCGGCGTTCCGTAATAATTGCCTACGTATTCCGCCCACTCCAGCATTTGGTCCTGCGCGATCATTTGCTGGAATTGTTCTCTGGTCTTAAAAAAATAATTGACCCCATCCACTTCGCCCTGCCGCGGAGCCCGCGTTGTCGCGGAAACCGAATACACGATATCCGGCGTGCAGCTCCGCAGCGCTTTACAGACGGTACCCTTGCCGACGCCGGAAGGACCGGAAAGCACGATTAAGATTCCTTTATCCGCAGGGGTATATCCTACACTACTCGTCATGATCATCGTCCTTATTGGAAAGTCGATGCGCTACCGTTTCCGGCTGTACCGCGGACAAAATGACATGATCGCTGTCCGTGATAATGACGGCGCGGGTGCGGCGACCGTAAGTCGCATCGATCAGCATATGGCGGTCGCGCGCTTCTTGGATGATCCGTTTGATCGGTGCCGATTCCGGGCTGACAATGGAAATGATTCGATTCGCAGATACGATATTCCCGAAACCGATGTTGATTAGTTTGATCGCCATGTTATAGGTTCCCCCTGAGAATTTTTTTGCAAGTTAGGGGTTGTCTTTCTTCACCGTCTACGGGTCAGAAGCATGTTCCTCCGGCTGCTCTTGATATCGGGTTCTCAATTATTGTTACCTTGCGGTAAGAACCCGATATCAAAGGCAGCACGTGAACTCTCCGGAACATACTCTGCCCTCCGCCTCCGGTCGAAAGACAAAAACACTTGCAAAAAAATTAGATATTACTTATGAGTAGTTACTCGATATTTTGAATCTGCTCCCGCATTTTTTCGAGCTCCGCTTTCATGTCGACCACCACGGAGGCCAGCTGGGCGTGATTCGCTTTGGAACCGATCGTATTCGCTTCCCGGTTCATTTCCTGAACGAGAAAATCGAGTTTTCGGCCCACCGGTTCGGAAGATTTCAACAGTTCCCGGAACTGCTTGCAGTGGCTTTGCAGACGGGTCAGCTCTTCGGCGATACTGGCACGGTCGGCGAAGACGGCGATCTCCATGGCAAGCCGCTGCTCGTCAGGAGGCGCTTGCTGCAAAAGCTCTTCGATCCGGGCGCGGAGCTTGCCGGCATAGTCTTGGACCACTTGAGGCGCGATCCCCGAGGCTGTGCTGCAATAATGCTCCATCGTCCCGATACGCTGCATCAGATCGCTCTGAAGAAAGGCGCCTTCCTTCTCGCGCATGTCCGAAAGCTCCCTGGCCGCTTCTACTGCGCAGGCAACGAGCTCCGCTTCCATCCGCTCCTCGGCCATCTCCTGATGTTGCCCGATCGCAACCAGGCCGGGAATGGCAAGCAAATCGCGCAGGCTCAGCTCGTCCTTGAGGGATAACCGCTCACGCAGCTGTTCGGCCGCCTGGACATAGCCCATCGCCAAGCTCCAATCGATCTCGACGGCTTGCGGTACGTCGCGGTCGCGTTCAACCGTAACGAACGCATCGACACGCCCGCGCCTTACATGCTGCTGAACGGCGGCCTTAACCGCGTTCTCGTAACGGGCAAATTCCCGGGGCATCCGTACCACGATCTCGCAGTAACGGTGATTGACCGATTTCAGGTCAATCTGGATCCGGAAGCCGTCCGTCGTACGTGCGGCTTGTCCGAAGCCGGTCATACTGATGACCATGGCCTTCACATCCATTATCCTATTCTAATTCATTTTGATAGTGGGTACAAGTGGGAATCAAGCCGATGCGCTTTCTCCCAAACGTACTCCGTCAGCTGTACGGTCATCTCGTAGGCAAGGAACGGCGTCATCAGGTAAATTCCTTTAAAATAACGCATCGCCGCATCGAGAAGTTCCTTGGCGATCTGCACGCCCATGGCCCGTCCTTCCTCGCCCTTGAGTCCGCTCATCCGCTGCCGGACTTCGTCCGATAGCTGAATGCCCGGAACCTCGTTATGCAGGTATTCGGCGTTGCCCCCGCTGGCGAGCGGCATAATTCCGATGAAGATCGGAACGTCCAGATGCTTTGTCGCCTCGTACACCTTCTCGATCAGCTCCGCATTATAGACCGGCTGGGTCATGATATAATCGGCGCCGGACTCGATTTTGCGCTCAAGCCGCTGCACCGCTTTATCCAAGTGCTTGACGTTGGGATTGAAGGCGGCGCCGACGACGAAATTCGCTTTCTTCTTGAGCGACTTGCCCGAAAAAGCGATTCCCTCGTTCAGCTGCTTGATCATCCGGATGATCTCGAACGATGTCAGATCGTATACGGAACTCGAACCCGGCAAATCGCCGAACTTGGCCGGATCGCCCGTCACGGCCAGCACATGGTCGATACCGAGCGCATGAAGCCCCATCATATGCGATTGGGTGCCGATCATGTTGCGGTCCCGGCAGGCGATGTGAATGAGCGGCTTCATGCCGATTCTCTCTTTCACCAGACTGCCAAGCGCCAAATTGCTCATCCGTGTGACGGCGAGCGAATTGTCGGCCATCGTCAGCGCGTCGACCCCGGCATTTTTGAGCGCCTGCGCCCCCTGCATGAACTTCTCGATGTCCAGATCCCGTGGTGGGTCAAGCTCCACGATTACAGTATAGCGCTCCTTCGCGAGCTCGGCGAGATTCGGCTCCGGAGCGGAAGGCGATGGTACAGGCTGCAGACGCGTCACAATGCGGCCTGTCTCGCTTCCCTCGCCAACTTCCTGCAGCAAGCGCAAAGCATCCGGATCGGGCGCATAGTTCTGAAGCGACTGCGCCATAGCGGCGATATGCTCCGGCGTCGTGCCGCAGCAGCCGCCGACGATGCGTGCTCCCAAGTCGACGAATTTCCGGGCGGTTTCCCCGAAATATTGCGGAGTGGCCGCATAAGTATACCGTCCGTCCACATAGTCGGCGATCCCTGCGTTCGGGAACACCGAGAACGGCGGTGCCCCCTCCATGCCGGCGACCCGCTGGAGCGAACGCATCAGCCCGTTCGGACCGCTCCGGCAGTTGAAGCCGACTACGTCGGCCCCGGCCGCCGTCAGTTTCCGGAACGCTTCCGTCAGCAGGATGCCGTCATGCGTCGAGCCCGTGCCTTCGGTGGCAAACTGGCAAATGACCGGGAGCTCGCTGACCTTGCGGATCAGCTTCAGCGCGATCAGCATTTCCTCCAGATCGTAGAACGACTCGAGCAGCAGCCCATCCACCGACGTATCGACAAGCACCTCGATTTGGTCGCGAAAATCTTCCTTGACCTTGGCGGTGCGGACATTTTTGCGTTTGCCTGCCCGGATCGAGCCGATAGCGCCGACAACATAGGCGTCGTCTCCAACCGCTTTTCTGGCCAGCTCGACGCCGGCGCGGTTGATCGCCTCCATCTCCTGCTCCAGCCCGTATTTGGACAGCTTTTCGCGGTTCGCCGAGAACGTATTGGTCTCGATTAAACGCGCTCCGGCTTCATAATAGCGCCGATGCACGTCCACGATGACATCGGGCTCCAACAAATTTAATTCTTCATAAGAAATGCCGACAGGAAAACCCATCTGATACAGGTACGTACCCATGGCCCCGTCCCCTACCAGCACCTGACGTCTGAGAGCTTCTCGCAAATCCGGTTTCACTAACGGCATCTCCCTTCTCTCCATGATGGACCTTACAGCGTTCCTTTAAACACGATTTCCGCCGGTCCTGTCATATAGACACGATTGTTCAATTCGCTCCATTCGATCCGAAGCTCGCCGCCTTTTAAGGAAATGACCGCTTCCCGGTCCATTTGTCCGGTAAGCACCCCGGCCACCAGCGTGGCGCAGGCGCCCGTTCCGCAGGCGAGCGTCGGGCCCGCGCCGCGTTCCCACACCCGCATATCGGCGTAATCGCGTCTTTGGACCGTCGCAAATTCTACATTAATTTTACGCGGAAACAGCGCGTGTGTTTCGAGCTTGGGGCCCCAAGCGTGCAGATCCGTTCCAACGGCATCCTCGACAAAAATGACACAGTGAGGGTTGCCCATCGACACGGCGGTAAACCGGAATTCGCGTCCGTCGACGGTGACCGGATACCCGATGACCTGAGGCTCGTCGATCGTCGTAGGAACTTCGAGCCCGTTCAATACCGGTGCGCCCATATCGACGCGTACCGCAGCGACGCGCCCTTCCTTGACCGTCAACTGTACCGCCTGCGCCCCGGCTCCGATCGTTTCAATCGTCAGTTCCGTCTTGTCCCGGGGAACAAGCTCGTGATCGTAAATATATTTGGCCGCACAGCGGATGGCGTTGCCGCATTGCTCCGCCTCCGAGCCGTCGGAATTGATGATTCGCATCATATAATCGGCTTTTGCCGAAGGAAGCAGGTAGACAAGACCGTCCGCGCCGATGCCGAAATGGCGGTCGCACAACCGGATCGCTTGCTCGGATGCATCCACAGGCAGCTCCTTGTGGCCGTGCAAGACGATAAAATCGTTGCCTAACCCTTGCATTTTCGTGAAATTCATCGTTTTGGCTCCCATTTCAGCGTTTTACACCCTACTATATCGCAAATTCGCAGCTATGCATAGCGGTTCCGCAAAATTTTATCCGAATTCGGGCGAAAATGCAAATAGCCGAACCCTCTGCTTTCGCAGGGGTCCGGCTCCCATCCCTTTTAACGTACGACCGGCTTCATCGCCTTCGCCCCGCCGCCTCCGTAAGACGCAGGCTTGCGTTTCCGCGGCTTGCTCATCAGGCTTCCGATGCCCATCAGGAATGTCGGAATACTCGCAAATACGAGCACAAGCACCCAATCCGCAACACCGAGCGGCACCGTCTTGAAAATCGGCTGGAACTGCTCGACATAAAGCACCGGCAGCATCAGCAGCAGCGAAGAGACGACCGCCATCACAAGCCACTTGTTCTGCAGCGGGTTCCGGTGAAAAATCGAGCGCGAGCTGCGGCAGTCGAACACGTGGATGAGCTGCGCCATAACCAGCGTGACGAAAGCGACCGTCTGCGCCTTGATAAGCGCGCCCGAACCGTCCCCGCCCAGCTTGAGCGTAATGTAGAACGCCGCCAGGGTGCATAGTCCGATCAGAATGCCGCGGCTGATAATTTTCCACCCGAGCCGGCGAGCGAAAATATTTTCTTTGGCCAGGCGGGGCTTCTGCTGCATCAGATCTTTCTCCGCCTGATCCACGCCGAGCGCCATGGCCGGCAGGCCGTCCGTCACGAGATTGACCCACAAAATCTGAATCGGCACCAGCGGCAGCGGCAGCCCGGCCAGCATGGCGAGGAACATCGTCAAAATTTCGCCGACATTCGAAGCGAGCAAGTAGCGGATGAACTTGCGGATATTTTCGTAAATCCCGCGTCCTTCCTCGATGGCCGAGACGATCGTTGCAAAATTATCGTCGCTGAGCACGAGCGCAGACGCTTCCTTCGATACGTCCGTCCCGCTGATCCCCATGGCGATGCCGATATCCGCCGCCTTGATCGCCGGCGCGTCGTTCACGCCGTCGCCGGTCATCGCCACGACGTGGCCTTGGCGCTGCAGCGATTTGACGATGCGCAGTTTATGCTCCGGCGACACGCGCGCGTAGACGTACACTTCGCCGATCCGCTTATCCAGGTCATCGTCGCTCATCGCGCTAAGCTGCTGGCCGTTCAGAGCAAGGCCATCCTGCGGCAGAATGCCGATCTGCCTGGCGATGGCTTCCGCCGTCGTCTGATGATCGCCGGTGATCATGACCGTTTTGATGCCGGCCTTGCGGCATTTGAAGATCGCTTCCCGCGCTTCTTTGCGCGGCGGGTCGATCATCCCGGTCAGACCGACGAAAACAAGCTGGCTTTCCACCGCCGTCTCTTCCTCGCTCCGTTCCGTCGGTTTCAAATCGCGGTAAGCCAGGCCGAGTACACGGAGCGCGTTTTTGGCCATCCCTTCGTTCGCGGCCATCACCTTCTGTTTGAGCGTCGGAGTGAACGGGATGATTTTGTCGTCCCACAGCACGTAGGCGCACTGCTGCACCAGAACGTCGGGCGCTCCCTTCGTGCAAACCATCCGGCCGCCCTGATGCTCGACGATGACCGACATCCGCTTGCGCTCCGAATCGAACGGGAACTCCAAGACGCGCCGGTACAAGCCTCCGAGCGATTGCTGCGTGACGCCGGCCTTGGCCCCCAGCACGACAAGCGCTCCCTCCGTAGGATCGCCCTTGATGCTCCATACGCCCTCCGGCTCGTCGTCCGGCTGCGTTTTCTTGGACTCTGCCCGTTCCTCCCACAGCTCCGCGTTGTTGCAGAGCACGGAAACCTGCAGCAGCCGGCGCAGCATCTGGTTTTTCCGCACATCGACGTGCTGCCCCTGCTTCAAAATTTCGCCGCGCGGGTCGTAGCCGTTCCCCGTCACCTCAAGCAGCTCGCCGCCCGTCCACAAGTGCGTCACGGCCATTTTATTTTGCGTCAGCGTGCCTGTTTTGTCCGAGCAGATGACCGAAGCGCAGCCGAGCGTCTCGACGGAAGGCAGCTTGCGGACGATCGCCTTGCGCTGAATCATCCGCTGTACCCCAAGCGCCAGAGCGATGGTCACGATCGCCGGCAGCCCCTCCGGAATCGCGGCGACCGCCAGGCTCACCCCGGCGAGGAACATGCCGTACGGCTCCTGTCCGTGCAGGATGCCCGCAACCACGACCATTACCGTCAGCGCCAGCGCGACGACGATCAATATTTTACCAAGCTGCTCGAGCCGGTGCTGCAAAGGCGTCTCGGTGGCATCGGTGTTTTGGATCAGGTCGGCGATCTTGCCCATCTCCGTCGCCATGCCGGTACGGACCACGACTCCTTTGGCCGTTCCTCTCGTCAGCATCGTCCCCATAAAACCTACATTGCGCTGGTCCCCCAGAGGGATGTCTTCTCCCTCCAGCGGCGCCGTATGTTTGGCGACCGGCACGGATTCCCCGGTCAGCGCGGACTCTTCCGCATAAAGGCCGTTCGTCTCAATGAACCGGACGTCCGCCGGCACCCGGTCGCCGCTTTCCAGCACGACGATATCCCCGGGAACAAGCCATCTTGCCGGTATGAGTTCCACGCGGCCCTCCCGCAGGACCTTGGCGTTCGGCGCCGACAGCTCCTTCAGCGCCCGCAGCGATCGTTCCGCCCGGAATTCCTGCACGAAGCCGAGAATGCCGTTCATGATAATAATCGCAATGATCGCGACCGCGTCCAAATATTCGCCCAGCAGACCCGAGACCAGCGTCGCTCCGGCGAGCACGAGCACCATGAAGTCTTTGAATTGGTTCAAAAACAGCGTCACGGGAGACACGCCTTGTCCTTCCGCCAGCTCGTTTTTGCCGTGTGCGGCCAGACGCTTTTCCGATTCCTCCATAGTCAGCCCTTTTGAAGGCTCTGTCCCGGACGACTGCAGGGTTTCCTCCGTCGACATTTGATACCACTTCTTCTGACTCATCTGCTTTTTCCCTCCCAAAAGGTTGTCTACGTTAAATGTATTCAGACAAGCTGGAAATTAGCACCTGGAAAGGAACGCCGGGGCCACTCTCCGTTCGACGCACAGATCATTGAAAAAATGCGGAAACGATGTATAATATGACTATATAGTCATATGACCATACAGTCATATCCGAAAGGAGCTATGTTTGATGCCGCATCCGACATTCTTTAATTTGCCTGTCGACAAGCGAAGCCTGATCTTCGAAACGGCCGTGGAAGAGTTTTTCGAATCCGGGTACTCCAAAGCCAGCATTTCGCGTATCGTCGCGAAAACCGGCATTGCCAAAGGCAGCTTCTACCAGTATTTCGAAGACAAAAAAGACCTCTACAAACATGTCCTGGAGGTCATTGGCCGGCAAAAGGCGGACTTCTCGGCCGCAGCCTTCCGCGATCTCGAACGGAATGATCTGCTGCAAACGGTGCGAGAGCTGTTTGTCGCCGGCATTCGCTTCTACCGGGCGCATCCGAAGCTTGCTTCGATCGCGGCAGATTTCGCCAAGCTTCGCGATCCCGGGCTGAAACGGGAAATAACCGGCGATGCCGCGGCCAAAAGCAACGAATTTTTCATTCGGCTCATTGAGCGCCAAAAAGAGTCGGGCCGGATCGCCCCCCACGTCGATGCGCCGGTGCTTGCCGATTTGATTGCGTTCCTAAGCGTGTACGTCGCGGAGCATTACGCCGATCAAGCCTTGTCCGGCAGTGAGGAACAGGCCATGAAGACGATTGACAGCCTGCTTAAGATCGTGGAAAACGGCATCACCGCTACGAATCGTTCGGGGAGGTAAATACAAATGCTGGAGGAATGGTTTTTCTGGGCTTATGAAAGGCATCAAAACGTGTTGAGCTGGTACATTCGTCCGTTATTTCTTCTGCCGTTCTGTTTCTTCGCCTATAGACGCAGCCTCAAAGGAATCGCTATCGTGCTTCTTCTGCTGCTGAGCAGCATGTTCTGGTTTCCGAAACCGGCCGCGGTTGACCCGAACGTGCGTCAATTTTTGCAGATGGAGCAGGATTACTTGCTAGGCGAATGGAACTTGGCGAAATTGTTGATGACTCTGCTGGTGCCCGGGTCGCTGGCCGCTCTCGCGTATGCGTTCTGGAAACGGTCCTGGCTGTACGGCCTGCTCGTTCTGAATCTGATCGCCGTTCTGAAGATCGTCTGGAGCATTTATTTCGGCGGCGATTCCGGCTTCGCGGTCGTCGCGCCCGCGCTGACGGGTCTTGTGCTGTGCAACGCGGTCATCGCGGCGGCGCTGTATTGGTTCCGGAAGAGGAAACGGTAGCCTCGCCAATATTGACGCGAACCGTCCCTCTTCCCGTCGGCTCAGGCCACAAAAACGATTCCGAAAACGGCATCCGGGTCTTATTACTTAAAATTTGCCTTAAAATATGGCATGATAGAGGGTAGCACTCAAAAATCGCTTTTGCGCATGAAGAATGGAGTTGTCCTGTATGTCTTTCGACGGTCTCGTCGTTCACAGTCTGGCCCGAGAGCTGCAATGCTGCGTTGGGGCCCGAATCAATAAAGTGCAGATGCCATCGGAAAACGATATCGTCCTGCAAATCCGCGCGGTCGGCCGCAACCTGAAGCTGCTGCTGTCCGCCAATCCCACCTACCCCCGGGTGCACCTTACCGAGCGGAGCTTTCTGAATCCGCTGGAAGCGCCCATGTTCTGCATGCTGCTGCGCAAGCATTGCGAGGGAGGCATCATCGAAGCGATCGAGCAGCCCGGCCTCGAGCGGATATTGCATCTGAACATCCGGCAGCGCGACGAGCTCGGGGACCTCAGTCTCAAAACCATCGTCGTGGAGATTATGGGCCGCCACAGCAATATTATTTTGAAGGACCCGGCGACCGGGATTATTACCGACGGCATTCATCACGTCACGCCGGCGATCAGCAGCTACCGCATCGTCATGCCGGGCAGCGTCTACACGGCGCCGCCCGAGCAGCACAAGCTGCTTCCGTTCGGAATGAGCGAGGACCGTTTCACCTCTCTCCTTGCCGAAGCAACCGAGGCGGCCGATGAGCCCGCTTCCCCGCGCTTCTGGGAGCAGGCGCTCGTCGGTCATTTTAGCGGGTTCAGCCCGCTCGTCGCCCGCGAGCTTGTGTACCGCGCTGCCAACGGAGGAGGCCTGCCTCTGCCGTCCGAAATGCCCGCGAAGCTGTGGGCTCCGTTTCGGGAGCTCACCGAAAAGCTGCAAGCCGGAGCGGCGGAAGCGGTTATTGTCGAAGAAGCGTCGACGGGCAAAACGTTCTTCTCCATTACGGAGCTGAGCCACGTGCAGGGCGAGACGCAGCGCTTCGCCTCGATCAGCGCCTGCCTCGAGGCGTATTACGGAGACAAGGCCGAGCGGGATACCGTGAAGCAGCGCGTAGCCGATCTGTTCCGGCTGCTCAGCAACGAACGCAGCAAAAACATCAAAAAGCTGGAAAAGCTGGAAGAGACGATGGAGGACGCCCGCGGCGCGGATCGCTTCCGCATCCTGGGCGAACTGCTTACCGCTTCGCTGCACCAAATCCGCAAAGGCGACAAGCAAATCGAAGTCGTGAACTATTACGATGAAGAGCAGCGCCCCGTCACGATTGAGCTCGATCCGCTGCTCACGCCGTCCGAGAACGCCCAGCGGTATTTTAAAAAATATACGAAAAGCAAAAACAGCCTGATCGCCGTTCAGCAGCAAATGACCGAGGCGCACGAGGAAATCCGTTATTTGGACAATTTGCTGCAGCAGTTGGCCAGCGCAGGATTGGCCGATATCGGGGAAATCCGCGAGGAACTGACGGAGCAAGGCTACGTGCGGGACCGCGGCAAAAAAGGACGCAAAAAAAAGCCGAATCAAAAGCCGGCTCTGGCCTGCTACACGTCGAGCGAAGGCATCCCGATCTATGTCGGCAAAAATAATACGCAAAACGAGTACTTAACGAACCGGCTCGCCCATCCCGGCGATACGTGGCTGCATACGAAAGATATCCCGGGCTCTCACGTCGTCATTCGCAGCGCCGAGTACGGCGACGCTACCTTGCACGAAGCGGCCCAGCTTGCCGCCTGGTTCAGCCAAGCCAAGGAATCGAGTCAGGTGCCGGTCGACTATACGCTCATCCGGCACGTGCGCAAGCCTAGCGGCGCCAAGCCGGGATTCGTGATTTACGATCATCAAAAAACGCTGTTCGTCACACCTGATCCGGGGAATATCAAACAGCTGCCGGTTGCCATTAAGTAAACCGCACAGCGAGCAAAAGTACCTGAATCCGCAGCCTTGCGGACCAGGTGCTTTTCATTTACGGCACCGCGGGAAGTTCAATAACGACCGTCGTTCCAATCCCTTCCTTGCTCGTTATGGTCATGGACCCGCGATGGTTTTCAATAATTTTGTAGCTGACCATGAGCCCGAGACCCGTTCCTTTGTTTTTCGTCGTATAAAACGGTTTTCCCAGCTTCGCCAGCTTGGTCTCCGGAATGCCGCAGCCCTGGTCGATAAAACTGATGCGTATGCTGCCCCGCTCCGACTTTTCCACCTTGACGAGGAACGTACCACCTCCGGGCATCGCTTCCACTCCGTTCTTCAGCACGTTGATGAATACCTGTTTCAACTGGTTTTCTACGCAGCTTGCCAGCGGAAGTTCGTCCTCGATGTCCGTGTCAATGGCCACCTTGCTGATGATGGCTTGCGTTTCGAGCAGCATAATGACGTCATGCAGAATCGAAGCCACGGATTTCGGCAAAAAGTCGGCTGCCTGCGGCTTCGCCAGTACGAGCAGTTCGCCGACGATTTCTTCGATCCGGTCCAGCTCGGCCGACATGATGGACAAATAGTTTCCGTGCTGCCCTCCCGAGCCCATCAGCTTGGTAAAGCCTTTGAGCGCGGTCAGCGGATTGCGAATTTCATGCGCGATGCCGGCGGCAAGCTGGCCGACGGCCGACAGCATCTCCGACTTCCGGAGCAATTCCTCCGTTTGCTTCCGTTCCGTAATGTCCTCGGCGATTTTAAGATAATGAATAATTCGGCCATCCCGATCTTTTATCGGCAAAATTTTGACGGATTCCAAGTAATTCGCCCCGTTTTTGCGCCGGCATTCCAGCTCGCCCTTCCATTCGTGTCCAGACAAGAGCATGCTCCAGATTTCCTCGAACGAGGTTGAAGAGGCGTCCCAATGATTCAGCTCGCGAAGGGAACTTCCCGCCACCTCGGCCATTTGGAACTCGGTCATTTCCGTAAATTTGGGGTTCACGTATTGGACCTTCCCCTCCGCATCGGCAATGACGGTGACGGAGGGACTTTGCTCAATGGCGTAGGAAAGCTTAAGCAGCTGCTCGTTGGCCGATTTCAGCTCCGTGATGTCCACGAATGTCAGGACAATGCCTTTGATCACATGATCGTTCGTACGGTAAGGCAGGACGCGCATGCTGTACCACAGCCCGCTTCGGCTCCGAATCTCCCGTTCGACGGGAATCAGCGTCTTCAATACGTTTTGGGCATCGCTTAAAATGCCGTCGTCATCGAAGTTATGCGAGATGTGTCCGAGGGGACGCCCGTAATCGATCTCAAGCAAGTTGATTTCCTTCGTGGTGGCAGGCGTAAACCGGCGAATGCACATGCCAGTGTCCAAGAAAACCGTCCCGATGTTGGTACTGGTCAAAAAATTGTCCATATCGTCGTTCACTTCGGTCAGTTCCTGGAGCTTGAACCGGTATTCCGAGTTCACCGTAGCCAGCTCTTCGTTCACCGATTGAAGCTCTTCGTTCGTGCTCATGAGCTCTTCATTGGCCGCCACCAGCTCTTCGTTGGTCGCTTGAAGCTCCTCATTGGACGTCTCCAGCTCTTCGATCGTCGCCTGAAGCGACTCCTCCGCTTGCCGCAGCTCTTGCTCCAGCTCGATCATCCGATGGTTAACGTTTGGTTCGATTTCGAATTCGTCGGCGGACCGGACCGGATTGTCAGGATGCTCCGGCTTCTCGAACAAAACGAGTACCAGCTTGTCGAATGTTTTGTTTTTCAATGAAAACGGCTTCACTATCAGGTTAACGGATGACGACGGCTCGGAGCCGCTTACCTTCATGTTTTTATAATAAACGGCGCGCTTTTCTTTGCGGACTTTTTGCGTGGCCGTTACAATCGCGACTGCAATATGAGCCTCGACGATTTTGTAGATGTTCCAGCTCGGCCTTCCCTTCGCCAGCGTTACATAAGGATTCACGTTGCCGCTGAGATGAATCACTTCGTTGTTTTCGTCGATCACCATGCAGGGCGGCATGTGCTCGTCCACGAAAGCCGTATACAACTCGTCCGTTTTCATGAAGCTTTGCAGATCCTTCAACTTCCGATGCCCCCGCCTTGCCGCTGCCGTCGGACGTGTCCGGGGAGCGCCAGAGTTGCCCCTGTCAATCTCGCTTGCGAACACGGGCCCCGGTCCCGGCGGCAGCTTCTGCCTGAAAATATTCCACTTGCGGTCATATGGGACAAATAAATGCGTGAGCCGGCCGATCGTTTCGCTCGGTCCCAAAAACATAAACCCATCCGGATTAAGCGCGAAATGAAACGTCGACAGCACCTTCCGCTGCGTCTCGGATTGCAGGTAGATCAACAGATTGCGGCAGGCGATCAGGTCCAAGCGGCTGAACGGCGGGTCTTCAACTATATTGTGATGCGCAAACACGACCATCTTGCGAATATCTTTATCGATGTGATACAGGTCTCCGTTTCGGGTAAAATAGCGCCTCAGCCATGGTTTCGGCAGGCTTGTCACCGCCGCTTCGGGATAGATGCCTTGACTGGCCGCAGCGATCGCGTCCTTGTCCAGATCGGTGGAAAAAATTTTGACCGAATAAGGCTCCGCCGAACTCTCGTTGAATTGATGAAACAGCATAGCGAGGGAGTAAGCTTCTTCGCCGGTTGAGCATCCCGCAACCCAGACGCGGATATGCCGTTCGTGCCGCCTGCTTTCTGCGATGGCGGGAATGACCTTTTTCTGAATGGTCTCGAATGCCTGCGGATCGCGAAAAAAATGCGTCACCTCGATAAGCAAATCTTTACCTAGCGCGCGAAGCTCGTCGTGTTCGTCTGTCAACAGTCGTGCATAATCCTCCATCTCTTCCAGGCTCAGCCTGCCCATGCGGCGTTCGATACGCCGGATGAGGCTGCTTCGTTTGTAGTTCTGGAAGTCGATTCCGCATGCTTTGTTCAGCAGCCCGAGAATCCGCTGCAGCGTCTGTTCGTCATCATACACAGACTCCAACTCGCCGTCTTCCGGTCTAACTTGCGGCAGCGCTTCAAGCCTTCCGGCCGGCGCCCCCCTTCCGACGATCTTCCCCCCGGATTCGTACGGACACAGCCTGTACTGCAATGCTTGATTACCGTTCATTCATTTCACCCTCTTTCCCAGCCGGTACATGAATCCCGGTTCCCTACCACGTTTATCCTTTACGTCCAGGATTCCGTATCAAGACTAAAGCTACAGCTCAAGTATACCCGTTTTTTTCCAATTGCGCTCGATTTTTTTGGCGGCACAGTGCAACAGCATCCCAAAATAAAAAACCGCCCTTCGGCGGATACGTTTCCGCTAGAAGGACGGTCTTCCTACAAGCCTAACCGCTTGCGCAAATAACTTTCGAACGGACCGCGCAGCTCCTCCCGCTCCAGTGCCATCTCGATCGTCGCTTCGAGGTAACCCAGCTTATCGCCGACATCAAAACGCCGGCCCGGTACGGGAAACATCACCATTTGCCGCAGCCGGTTCAGCACCTGCAGGGCGTCGGTCAATTGAATCTCGCCGCCGCGGCCGGGCTCGCTGCGCTCAAGTATATCGAAAATATCCGGAGTGAGAATATACCGTCCGATAATCGCCCAGTTGGACGGGGCCTGTCCGCGTTCCGGCTTCTCGATTAAGCCATCGATATAACGATGCGAACGCTGCCCTGCCAAGGGCGAGATGATACCGTATTTGTCTACGTCGTCCCAGGGCACTTCCATGCAAGCGATCACCGACGTGTTCGTCGCCTCGTGCAGGTCGATCATTTGCTTCAGGCAAGGCGGTTCCGATTGAATGATATCGTCTCCAAGTAGCACCGCGAACGGCTCATTGCCGATAAATTTACGGGCGCAGAGCACCGCGTGACCGAGTCCGAGCGGCTGCTTTTGGCGAATGTAATGAACGTCAGCCAGGTTCGATACGGACTGGACGATGCCGAGCAGCTCCTGATTTCCTTTTTCTTCAAGAATGGTCTCAAGCTCCACCGATTTGTCGAAATGGTCTTCGATGGCCCGCTTGTTGCGCCCGGTAATGATCATAATATCTTCGATACCGGACGAGATCGCTTCCTCTACAATATACTGAATCGCCGGCTTGTCGACGATCGGCAGCATCTCCTTCGGCTGCGCTTTGGTCGCCGGCAAAAAGCGGGTACCGAGACCCGCGGCCGGAATAATCGCTTTGCGTACGGTCATGACCGCATCCCCCTCCGTTCGAATAGCCGGTCTACGACGCCCGCGGCGACGCGGCGCGCCCCTATCGGCGCATGGAACACGACGCCGCCCCGTTCGCCATGGTAATCCGATCCCGCCGTTACCAACAAACCGTGCTCGGCAGCCAACGCTTCATAATGCGTTTCCTGCTCCGGGGTATGGTCGGAATGAAATGCTTCCACACCGACGAGCCCAACTGCCGCAAGCAGCGGGATCAGCTCGTCCTGCCCGTACAGTCCCGGATGCGCCAGCACCGGAGCCCCGCCGGCCTCCAGAATCCACTCCACCGCCTGCTGCGGCGTGATGCGGGGCGGATTTACATAGGCCGCCGCCCCTTTGGCCAAATACCGGTCGAACGCTTCGGCCATCGAGCTTACATAGCCTTTGCGCACCAATGCATCGGCGATATGCGGACGGCCTACGGTGTCACCCGCTTTTTTCGAGGTCCGCAGCGATTCGAGCACGTCGTCCATCGTGACGGACAGTCCCAGTTCCTGAAGCTTGTTCACAATCATCTCGTTGCGCCGGTTGCGCACTTCTCTCAGCTCTGCAAGCCTTGCCAGAAACTGAGGGTCCGTATCGTCGATCCAATAGCCGAGCACATGAATGTCCTGTCCGGCATAGACAGTGCTGATCTCCACGCCCGGCACGACAGCGATGCTGTACTTCAAGCCCGCTTCCATCGCCTCCCGGAGTCCGCCCACCGTATCATGGTCGGTGATCGCTACCGCTGCGAGCCCCGCCTCGGCGGCCAGCCGGACATTGTCGGCAGGCGGCCTCGTACCGTCTGAGGCCAGCGTATGCGTATGTAAATCTGCAAATGCCATAGAACCACAGGCCTCCCTTTTTTTTCTCAAACAAGTCTGTTATAACCACTGGCTTAAATCGCGCTCCCGCAAAAAGGTCATGAAGGTCACGGCCGAGATAGGGAGCAGCGTAGAGCTTAAGTAAATGGCATGAAAGCTGCGGGCGAAGGAAACCCCTTCGACGTTCTTCACCTGCAATACGCCGAGCGCGGCTTCATGCTTGACGGAGGATTGCGACACGATCGAGATGCCAAGTCCGGCCTCTACGGCCGATTTCACCGCCCCCGTGCTGCCAAGCTCCATCACGATTTTCAGATTGGACACATCGAAGCCGGCCCGGGCTAACTCCTCCTCCATTACCTTGCGCGTTCCCGACCCCTGTTCCCGCAAAATAAACGGATATTTTGCAAGCTCCTCCATTCCGATATGCTCAAGTTCGGCAAGCGGATGATGTCTCGGCACGATCAGCTTCAATTCGTCATTCAACACGGCTTCCGTATGCACGTCCGGATGATCCACCTCGGCCTCCACTAAGCCGAAGGTCAGCTGATGACTCAGCACTTCCTCCAAAATTTGCTTCGTATTGATGACCTTCATGCTGACGGAGATGTTCGGATATTCTTGCCCGAACGGTCCGAGCAGCCGGGGCAACACGTATTCCCCCACCGTTAAGCTCGCTCCCAGATGCAGCCGTCCTTCCAGCATATGCGTGAATTTGGACATCCGGATGTCCGTTTCCCTCATCAGCTCAATACTCCGGGACGCAAACGGCAGCAGCGTCCGGCCCGCTTCGGTCAGCTCGACCCGCTTGGTTGACCGCACGAACAGCTTCGTCCCGAAATAGTCCTCAAGCGACTGCACCTGCATCGTCACCGCCGGCTGTGTCATATGCAGCGCCTGCGCAGCATAGGAGAAGCTCCCCTTCTCCGCAACGGTATGAAATATATGAAGCTGGTGAAAGTTAAGCGCCATAACGACTCCTCCGCAAGCGTTGTAGCCTCATTATATAAGAAAACCCAGATCGAAGCTATTCGAGGATGCGCGACCGTGGATTAGAGGTAAGTTTTCTTGTGGGCGGGAAAGCGTTCGGCTTCGCCGAAAACTGCTGCTTTCCCGACCGTTAAGAAAACCTCGAGCGAAGCTATTCACGGATGGGCGACCGCGGGTTAGAGGTAGGTTTTCTTGTGGGCGGGAAAGCGCCAAAAAAGCATGCCGCCCCCCGGCATGCTTGAATCTTTACAGCTTATCTTCGTTTACGGCTGTTCTTGATCAGCGTCATGCGCCGCGAATGGCGAAGCCAGGAATAGTAGGAGCGCAAATCCCGCAGCTCTATCGTCTCCGACATCCTCCCGAGGAACGTGACGACGATCATTTTGTACGCCTCCGGTTCCCCTACCGATTCCGTTGTGTCCATCTTGACAAATTCGGCGACCATGACCAAATCCTCATCGATCAGGTAAACATCCTGCTCGTTTTTGTAGTAGGGTTGGATCGAGTTCGACTTCAGCTTGCTCCACAAAAAAGCCGTAATGTCGTGAAAGCCCGTCTTCTCCGTTTCCACCCGATCGACCCATCGGCTGCGAGCGTGATGGGTGACGACGATATCCGCAATCGGCCTGCCTCTAAGCAACCCGTCGCGCGATACGTTTTTTCGTTCCCGGCCGTCGACTTTTCCTCCGTTCAACTTCCCAACCCCTTTCCTACAAAAATAGTTCCGTTACCCTATGTACACATGAATCTACCTATTATTTTGCCTTATTCCAACCCAGGAATCAAATTAAAAAAACTTTAGAAACCGGAGCCAGAACTTACTGCTTGCCTAAGGCGCACATGCCAAAAAAGGAAAGGAGCTTCCGCGCACAGAAGCTCTTTTCCTTTCGTAAGCTATATTCATATACTTGCTGCGTGTTAAATGGAATAGAATCTTGTCTTATCCGGAACGTTACTATTATACTCGGTTTTGATCTCGTTACGATACGAACGTTCCACCTTTTTTACAAACGGCAGCTTCTGAAGCTGCTTCATCGTTTCGTCCAGACGGCTGGAATAAACGTACATCGCGGCATAGTGCAGTCTTTTGGAAATAAAATGGACATTCCCATATTTCTCCAAATGTTTGCCGGCCGCTTTCAAATCGCTTACCCAGACAATAATGCCGCTTCGCTCGGTAAACATGGACAATGACCTTCTTTCTGTTTGCAATAGGATCGGGAAAGGACCGATGAACGATGGATACACCGGAAAATGAATTGTTAGTCGAAATCTCCCGCGGATCGATGACCGAAAGCGTACACCGTGGCCATATCGCCGTTGTGGATCACGAGCGGAAACTGCTGGCGTATGCCGGGAATCCGGAATTTTACACGTTTACCCGCTCGACCGCCAAGCTGCTGCAAGCTATCCCGCTCCTGGAAGCCGGCGGAAGCGAACGGTTTGGGCTGACGCCATCCGAGACGGCACTGCTTTGCGCCTCGCACGGAGGGGAACCGGAGCATGCGGCAACCGCTCTGGAGATTTTACGAAAGCTGAGACTGGATGAAAGCGCTCTAGGCTGCGGCCCGCAGGAGCCGATGTATAAGCCCGCGGCCGATGCGATAAAGCGGGAGCGGCGCGAACCCGGACAGCTTCATAACAACTGCTCCGGCAAGCACGCCGGCATGCTGGCGCTCGCGAAGCTTATGAATGTTCCTATACAACAGTATATCGCACCCGAGCATCCTGTCCAGCAAAAAATGCTCCGGACGGTCGCCGACATGTGCGGGGTCCCGCCGGAAAGCATTACGCTTGGAACCGACGGCTGCGGAGTGCCCGTATTCGCCGTCCCGCTGGCCTCGCTCGCATTCGCTTACGCGCGGCTCGGGCGGCCGGACGATCTGTTTCCGGAGCGCGCGGAGGCTTGCCGTAAGATCATCGGAGCGATTCGGCAAGCGCCGTTCTATGTAGCCGGCAGCGAAAGATTCGATACCCGCCTCGCCGAGCTGACGCAAGGCCGCATCATCGGCAAAATGGGGGCCGAGGGCTTGTATGCGGCCACCGTGCCCGAGCAGGGCATCGGCATTGCCGTCAAAATCGAAGACGGGGCCCAGCGAGCAATCTATCCCGCTGCCGCCGAATCGCTGCTCCAGCTCGGTTTGCTTAGCGCCGAAGAGGCAGCGCAGCTTGCCAGCTTCCACCACCCGGCGGTGAACAACCGCCGCGGCGATCAGGTCGGCATCGTCCGACCGGTCTTCCGACTTCATCGCGTCTAAAGCACGGGCCCGGGATATCCCCGGGCCCGTTTTATCGCTTGTTAACCGCACTTGCCGCTGCAGCTTCCTCCGGAGGAGCAGCCTCCCCCTGCTGCAAGCGGATCGTTCGAAGGCACCTTGATCGTATCCGATACGGAACGCGCAATGATCTCCGACACATCGTGCAGCAAGTCGTCCAACCGTTTCTCCGCTTCCTTGAAGCGCCGGACGGATTCTACGGCATCAAGCCGCTCCTGAACCGCCCTGACCCGGTCAAGCGCCTCATGATAATTCGGATGAAAATGCCCGAAGCGTTCGCACTCCTCGAACAATTCCTTGGCTTTGAGAAACTCCTTCACCAACTGCCGAACTTCCTCGTCGGCATCCTTGCGATGTTTCCAATATAAATAATCCGCCGTTTCCGCGGAGAACTTGATGCGGTCAGCCAGCTCATACGATCCAAGCAGTATAGCAGACATATCGAGCGTATGCGTCTCCGTTACCGCCATGCGGCAGCACCGTCCTTTCAATCGGGCTATGATTCGTCAGACCATGTCAGACATGTTTATCATACCATACTTGAGGACGGTCGTGCTGAATTAATATTTATCGTTTATCCCGGGAAGTATCAGCCTCATTTCCTGCCACTCCTCCGCCAGCCAGCGTACCTCCGACGTTTCGTCCTGCGCGCCGCCGGATAGACCGAGTCCGGTCATGCACCAGGTTCCCCGCGTTTCCTGCACTTTGCGTGGAACGATGCGAAAATCGGTGCCATTTTTGCGGATTTGCAGCACCGAACGCATCTCGATCGCCTTTTCGACGATTTCTTTGCGCGTCGATAAATGATAGTTACGATAATCCCGGAGCCACGTCGGAGGAATATCCTGCAAAGAAGGATAAACGTCGGAGGCTTCCGGCAGGCGTGTCTGCAGTCTGAGGAAAGCGACGGAATTTCTTGAGTAAATAAGCCCTTTGTCCACCGGCTCGACGGAAAGCAGCTTCATCACGGATGCGGTCCGTTCGGCGGACAACTTCGGGAAGCGGCTTGAGCTCGTTTCCCCATGCATTCCCGTTTGCGCCGCCGGGATAGCGGGCAGTCCGGGCATAAAGCCCGCTTTTTCCAAAACAACGGCAAGCGGCTTTGCGTCTGCGGCCGCAATAAGAAAATCCCGCCCATTCAGCATTTCCTTCACGTAAGGGGAAGCGGCAGGCAGCTTGGTTACCGTTCGGGCGGTTTCATCATCGGCGCAGCGAAGCAGCAGCGCTTGGGTAAAGACGGTTTTGCCGTACGGCTTCGCCCACTGCCCAATGCTTAACCGGACATGATCCGGCACGCCGTAAAGCGCGTGACGCTCCAGAAAATCGCATATTTCCGCAGCCGTACGGCCATTCTCCAGAGCCCGCTTGACGCTTTCCTTCGACAATTTATAGACACTTACCTGATCCCGCGTCACCAGATCGGCCAGGCAGCACAGCTCCCAGCGCACTTTACCCGCGACATCCGGCGGTACCAGGATATCAAAATCGGGCTGAACCATAAAGCCGCCGTCTTCCGCTTCATCCTCCCCGGCCGACTTGTCCCGCAAACCAAGCGGAAACGTCCATCGGTAGGCGCCCGGCCCGCAGATCGGATCGGAGCTTTGTTCCAGAAAGCCCAGCGCAGCGAGCGGCTCCAGCCACAGCCTGAGCAAATACCGGGTACGCTCGGCCCTTTCCCCGCCCTCTAACGTCCCAGGCAGTAGACCGAACGCCTCCAACCGACCCAGCAATTGCTCCGCCGTTATCCATGTTCCCTCGTTTACGCGCTCCAGAAGGAGCACAGCATGCTGCAGCCAAGCAGCGGCAGGAAGCGCCAGCGTTTTCCAAAGCCCGTACAAACGGCGCATCTGCGCAGCCAGCGGCTGATCCAGAAAAACGGCTACCGCTTCGACGCCCAGCTTAAGCTGTTCGTCTTCCGAAACGATAAGCTGCAACCGCAGAAGCATATCCAGCACCAACGCAATCTTCGGGGAATACGTATCGGCATACGCATATTTCAACGAAAGCGGCTCGAGAGCCTCTTCCGGAAGCCGAACCCGTTCGGACAATTTCTGAAGCTGCTTTTTGTGCAAAGTTCCGTTTTTAGTCAGCTTAAGCCCTTGTTCCGCGGCAAACACCAGCGAATGAAACAGATCGTGCGCCAGGTTCGGCTCGCCGGGGAAGGCAGGAACCGGGCTCAATCCTGCGCTTCCCGGCGCTTCGCCTAGCCCGGAGGGCAAGTCGGGAAATAGAACGTCTTGCCAGCAGGCAAATCCGTCCTCGGGCATTAAATACAGATGCTCTCCCCATGTTTTGAGAAACGAAAATACGATGCCTTTGCGAAGCAATCCGGCCAGACCCATTTTCACCTCGGCCCCGGACAAGGGACCGGCTGCCGCCCGCTCCAATTCCGCATCGTCAAACGGCTCGCAGCCGATCCGCCGCACAATCGCCTCAAGCACCGTACGCTCGGAACGACTCAGCCGGTTGCAGACGGTCTCCATCACGACAGGGTCAGTCCAAAGTTGACCAAGCGATGCTCCTTGGCCAAGCCACGGAGCATAGACCGTTTCGGCTTCCAGCCTGCTCTTCAGCTCGCGGGGCATCCGCACCAGCAATTGCGAATAATTCATATCGAGACCGCCTCCTTCGAACCGTCCGCCCATTCGATCCGGTAGCGGTAGCCCTGCTCGATCAAGAACAGCTGCCGATTAAGCGCGAACTCCTGTTCTTTCGTATCCTCGCTGACGAGCGTATAGAAGACCGCCCGGTTTGTGCCCGCCTTGGGCCGCAATATCCGTCCAAGCCGTTGCGCCTCCTCCTGCCTAGAACCGAAGCTTCCCGATATTTGAATCGCCACCGTTGCATCGGGCAGATCGACCGCGAAGTTGGCTACCTTGGATACGATCAGCGCCGGAACCGTCCCGCCGCGAAAGCCGGAATACAACGCTTCCCGCTCCTCATAAGGCATTTCGCCGCTTATCATCGGAAGCTTCGTAGCTTCCGCTAGCTGGCGAAGCTGCTCCAAATATTGGCCTATAATTAAAATCTGCTCGCCGTTATGCTTGTCCAGCAGCTCGCGGACAACCTTCAGCTTGCCCGGGTTCACGCTGGCTTCCCGCATTTTCTGTCTTGGCGCTGCGGCAAGATAGGCTTCCTTCTCTTTGTCCGCCATCGGAACCCGGATCTCGACGCACTCGACCGAGGCAATCCAGCCTTGCGTCTCCAGCTCCTTCCACGGCATCTCATAGCGCTTGGGCCCGACCAGCGAGAACACATCCTCCTCCCGTCCGTCCTCGCGGATCAGCGTCGCCGTCAAGCCAAGCCGGCGCGTCGCCTGAATGTCGGCCGTAACCCTGAACACCGGAGCCGGAAGCAAATGCACCTCATCGTAAACGATCAGGCCCCAGTCGCGTTTGTTGAACAGGTCCATATGGACGAACGGATCATCCTTCGATTTGCGGTACGTCAGGATTTGATAGGTGGCCACGGTAATCGGGCGCACTTCTTTTTGCATTCCCGTGTATTCGCCGACCAAGTCTTCCGTAACGTTCGTTTTGTCCAATATTTCCCTTTTCCACTGCCGAACCGAAGTGCTGTTTGACGTCAAAATCAGCGTCGCGCAGTTTAACTTTCCCATTGCGGCGATGCCGATTACCGTTTTCCCGGCGCCGCAGGGCAGAACCAACACACCACTGCCTCCATGCATGCTCCCTTCCCGATAAAAGGAATCGACCGCCGACCGCTGATATTCCCGCAGCTCGAATGCCTGCCCTCCGGCCTCTACCGTGCGGAGTTGGATCGGAAGCGATTCGCCCCGGCTGTAGCCTGCCAGATCTTCAACCGGGAAGCCGAGCTTAACGAGCTCCTGCTTCAGAAGCCCCCGATACCGGGCGGAAAAGCGAAGCGTCTGCGTATCGACCTGACACAGCCCGTACGACCGCAAGGAACGGAAAGAAACCATCTCCTTGATCGCTTCCACGTCTTCCGAGATGAGAAGCAAGTCGTCGCCCAGCCTTTCCATGCGAACAAGACCGTACCGCTCGACGAAACGCCGGATATCTTGTTTTACGGCCGCTGGAACGCCGAATTTTGCATGGCGGTCCAAGAAGCCGATAATCTCCTCTGATGTTAACCCGGCCGCCGCGGCATTCCAGAGGGAAAGCGACGACATGCGGTACGTATGAATGTTTTCCGGGGATTTGACGAGATCCGCAAACTTGGCGAGTCCGGCCCGCGCTTCTTCGAAAGCCGGGTGCCGGACTTCAAGCAGCACGCAAAAGTCGGTTTGCACGATCAATGGGCGGTCTTTATGAAATGTCATCTACCGATCCCTCCACTTGTAGCTGTCAGTTTTAGTATGAGGGTTGCAAGGGGGATTTAAACATCCGCGGTAAATCCGGCCTCTGCCTCATTTGCAACAAGGAGCGGGAAGCTCTACAATAGACGACGTGCCTTTTTGTGGTTGGAAAAATGAGAGAGGAGTATGGAGTCATGGGAAGCATGGGGAGAAAATCGGTAGCGGGGCTGCTCATTTTTGCAATCGTACTGCTGCTTGCGGCCTGCTCGAAATCAGGGGCGGACGGCGACGCCTTCGCCAAGGAAATCTTGAAGCAGTATCCCGCATTGAAGGACCATAAAATGACGGTAATGGAGGTCAAGCGTGTCGTCGACGGCGATACGTTCGAGACGAAGTCGGGGGACAAAGTCCGCTTAATCGGAGTCAACACGCCTGAAACCGTGAAGCCGAACAGTCCTGTCGAACATTACGGAAAGGAAGCCAGTCAATTCACGAAATCGAAGCTGACCGGCAAAACGGTTTACCTCTTTGCGGACGCAGGAGATAAAGACAAGTACGGGCGGCTTCTCCGGTATGTCTTCATTCAAGGTGAGCCCGCGATGTTTAACGAAACGCTGATCCGCGAAGGCTACGCCAATACGATGACCATACCGCCTAACGTGATGTTCCAGGACAGCTTCGTCAAGCTGGAGCGGGAGGCGCGCAGCAAGAAAAAAGGGCTGTGGGCCGACAATAAATAAATCTTGACTGAAACAAAAACGGTCCGGGCGCGTTCGTCCGGACCGTTTCGTTTGTGGCCGATTACATCCTTTATTAAATTAATGAGTTCCCCTGACATCCATATGGTCCAGCTTGCGGGTTTCTTTTTTATACGTGGAGCTTTGAATCCGTTCTTGCAGCTTTTCATAATACAGGTCTTCGTCGATCGGAAGATCGACCCAATTGTCGGTCCATGAGGACAGATGCATTGCGTTCGAAAGGGTCAGTCCTTTGATCCCTTCTTCTCCCGGCGCCAGCAGCGGCGTACCGTGCAAAATGTGATCGACGAAATTTTGCGTAATCCCTTTGTGCTGCGCCCCTTCCGAGGAGCCTACCGGAATCTCGCATTTCCAGCATTCCGGCGCACCGAAACCGCCCTTGAAATCGCGGTTGAACTCGGACTCCGGCACCCGCAGCCGCCAGAACGTCAGCTTGCCGTCTTCGATGACGATTTTGCCGCGGTCGCCGCTCACTTCGAACCGGTTCGTACCCGGGGCTTCGCCGGTCGTCGTCACGAACAAACCGGTCGCTCCGTTCTCGTATTCCACATAAGCGGTCACGTCATCCTCCACTTCAATATTGCGGTATTTTCCGAAATGGCAAAACGCACGCACCCGTTTAGGCATCATATCGATCGTCCACTGCCACAAATCGAGCTGGTGCGGGTCTTGGTTAAGCAGAACGCCTCCGCCTTCCCCCGCCCAGGTCGCCCGCCAGCCGCCGGAATCGTAGTAGCTTTGGGAACGGTACCAATTCGTGATAATCCAATTGGTGCGGCGGATTTCGCCAAGCTCTCCGGTGGAGACGAGATCGCGCAGCTTTTGGTACAACGGGTTCGTGCGCTGATTGTACATGATGCCGAACGCTTTTCCGGACCGGGCGGCAGCCTCGTTCATCTCGCGAACCTGTTTCGTGTAGACGCCTGCCGGCTTCTCGACCAGCACATGATAGCCGTGCTCGAATGCCGCAATCGCTAAGCCCGGATGATCGTAGTGCGGCGTGCAGATGAGAACGGCATCGAAGGCTTGCGAAGCAAAAAACAAATCCAGATTTTCAAACAGCTGGAACCGGTCTCCATACTGCTGGCGAACCCATTCCAAACGCTCCGGATTCGTATCCACAATGGCAGTCAGCTCGCCTCCGGCCACTTCATTTTTGGCAAAATAATTCGCATGGCCCTTCCCCATATTGCCGATTCCGATAAGTCCGAATCGTACCTTGCTCATCGTTTCCCCGCCTCTCGTGATAGGTCATTGCCTAAATTAACCTTCTTTTCGACTCCTTCATTATACAATGCACACGTGAACAAAACAATAAGAAAAATCGTTCCTCCGGCCTGTCGGACGAAAGAACGATTGTGGTTTAGTGCACCGTTTGCTTATCCTGTTCGGAAATTTGGCTGAGCGCTTCGCCCGCTTCATCCTCGAACTTGTCGCGGACGGCCAGGTCTCCGATGGATACGATCCCGACCAACTCGCCGTTCTCCACCACCGGCAGCCGGCGGATTTGTTCTTTAGCCATAATTTTGGCCGCTTCGTCCACCGTCGTCTCGGGCGGCACGGAGACGACTCTGTCGCTCATTACCTGCTTAATCGCCGCGGAGCCTTCCCGCTTATCCGCATAGCCGCGAATCACAAGGTCCCGGTCCGTCAATACGCCGATCAGCTTCTTCCCTTCAACGACGGGAATAAAGCCCGTATCCTCCTGCTTCATCTTAACGGCTGCCTCGTATACGTTATCCTTCAACGTAACCGTTGCACAATCCGTCGTCATAATTTCCCGAAGCGTTCTTGTACTCATGGCAAAAACACCCTCCTGAGAAAAGGAATTGGCAGCCTGTTGCCGAAACTCTCCGCCAAATTTTTCATCGAAGACAAGAAAGTCCCCAGGCCGCTGCACGCTTAGAATTCCCTTTCCCCCGGCTTCCCATTCGTCCCGCCCGGTGTTACTTCCCCGGAGACGCGGTCAAACACTTCCCCCATTTTCCTTCATATAATCTTGGATCATGGCGATGAATAACCGGGCCGCATGTTCCATCGACGTTTCGTCAATATCGAATTTCGGATGGTGATGCGGTTGGACGACGCCCTTCGTTTTATTGCCCGCGCCCACGAACATAAAGCAGCCTGGAATTTTTTCCAGGTAGTAGGCATAGTCTTCCCCGGCCATAATGAGCGGCGCGGTCCGTCCGCCTTCCGTGCCCATAGCCCGTGCAGCGGCGCGGTAAAACCGTTCCGCTTCCTTCGCATCGTTGATGACGGGAGGATAACCAAGCTTGTAATCGAGCGTATAGGCTGCTCCGTTCATCAGACATGTCTGCTTTACGATCGTCTCCAGCCGCTCTTTCACCTGCATGCGCAAAGCGGAATCGTAAGTCCGGACCGTCCCTTTAAGCACAGCGGATTCGGCAATCACGTTGAAGCTCGTACCGCTGTGGATCGATCCCACGGTAACGACACAGGGCTGTGTAGGGTCGGTACTGCGGCTCACAATCGATTGTAAATTGACAACCAGCTGCGAGGCGACATATACACTGTCCACCGTCTCATGAGGCAGACCGCCGTGGCCGCCCTTTCCTTTGATCTCGATCACAAACTCATCCGCCGCCGCCATCATCGGACCGGGCTTGCAATAAGCCGCACCGACCTCAAACGGCGTCCACAAGTGAATGCCATAAATGACATCGACCCCGTCGAGCGCGCCTTCCTCGATCATCCCCAGCGCCCCGCCCGGGGTCATCTCTTCCGCCGGCTGAAAAATAAATACGATGCTGCCGCTAAACGCTTCCCGGTGGCTGCTAAGGGTTTTGGCGACGCCGAGCAAAGCGGACGTATGGGCATCATGGCCGCAGGCGTGCATCACCCCCGGCACCGAAGATGCGTATTCGCAGCTTTTTTCATCCTGGATCGGCAGCGCATCCATATCGGCTCTCAGCGCCACCGTCGGCCCGTTCGATGCTCCGCGCAGCTTGGCTACGATCCCGTGCCCGCCTACGCCCGTCCGAACCTCCAGCCCCCACTGCTTCAACAAGTCCGCGACAAAAGCCGCAGTCTTCGATTCTTCGAACGAAAGCTCGGGATGGCGGTGCAAATAGCGGCGCCAAGCGATCATATCGGGCACTGACGCTTGCAGCGTTTCTTCTATCGATTTCATAGGGTACCCCTCCGTCTCCTCTTGCCGCTGTCCGGCGCATTCAAATTAGCGATCGCTGAAATGTAGTATCATTTTATCAAATCCTTTAAACGGTTTCATCCATGTGTCACAAGAATTTCACAACTTTATTCGGGCAGGCAATTTCCCTCCGTGCATTAGGCTTGCACAAGAAAGGGAAACATACTATCATGAATAAAGGGTTTACCGTAGAGTCGAGGTACATATTTCTAGGAGGGTTTTGTTGTGATCATTGAAAATAGCGGAATTAAAGGGATAAAAAGCGACCTTGCGCATTTGGACGAAGTGATGGAGCAGCTCGGCTTCGTGCGTTGGCAATGGGAATACTACCGCGCGACGTACGATCTGCAATTGCCGGATCGCGAATCCACGAACGATTATTTCCTGCGCATCAATACCCGCGTAGAATCCGGAAAGCTGGAATCGCCTTATGCCATTCTTTATGTCGAGGACGTTTACATCGGTCAAGCGACGTTCCCGCACGGCGTCAACTATCAGGCCGCCATTCCGGACTACATTATGAAAACGGCTAGCGGAAAGCTCGCTGAACTGAAAGTCAAGCTGACTCAGTAGACGGAGGCCCTATGAGTGCCCCGCGACGAGGAACGCCTGATTTTCTGCTGCTCTTCTTGACGTTTTCGCTCGTGTGCTTCGGATTGGCGTTTGTTTTTAGCGCAAGCATGGCGTATAGAGCTAGCAATCCCTGGTTCTTGGCGTCGAAGCAGGCGATATTTGCCGGTCTCGGTACGGTCGTTATGTTTTTTTGCATGAATGTGGATTTCCGGAAAATTCAGAAATGGGTCGTACCGGCTCTTTTCGTCGTTTCGGTGCTCCTTCTGCTCGTTCCGCTTGTCGGTAAAGATAAGAACGGCGCTACGAGCTGGCTTAATTTATTCGGCTTCTCCCTGCAGCCGACCGAATTCGCCAAGCTTGTGATTATCGTTTATTTGGCTTCGATTATCAGCAAAAAAGGCGACCGGTTTCAGGACTTCAAACGGGGACTTATGCCGCCGCTCGTCGTCATCGGTTTCATCTCCGCACTGATTATGATGCAGCCCGATCTCGGTTCCACGATGGTGCTGGTCCTGTGCGCCATGCTGATCATTATTGTCGGCGGAGCGCAGCTCAAGCATGTATTTTATTTGGGCGCCGGCGGAGCCGTTTTCTTGACCATGGTGGGCATGATTTTTTATATCGTCACGGACGGGACCAGTCATCACTTCGCGCGGTTCACGGCTTATTGGGACCCCAACAAGGATCCGCAGGGAAGCGGCTTTCAGCTTTTGCAATCGCTGTATGCGTTCGGACACGGCGGCCTGACGGGCGCCGGCTTCGGGCAAAGCGTGCAGAAGCTGCATTATTTGCCGGAGGCGCACAACGACTTTATTTTTGCCATCATTGGCGAAGAGCTCGGATTTATTGGCACATCGCTCTTTCTGCTGATTTATCTCGCTTTTCTATGGCGAGGGCTGATCGTAGCGCTCCGCTGTCAGGATACGTTCGGGATGCTGCTCGGCGTGGGGATCGTCGGAATGATCGGCATTCAGGCGTTCATCAACATGGGTGGCGTCACCAATACGATTCCGATGACCGGCGTCACACTGCCGCTAATCAGCTATGGCGGCACCTCGATGCTGACGACGCTGGCCAGCCTCGGCATTCTGCTCAGCATATCCCGGGAATACAATAAACCGGAGAAAGAAAAGGAAACGAAAAAGAGAGCCTGAATCAAGGCTCTCTTTCTTGCTTT
>NZ_JTHN01000096.1 GCF_001399685.1 Paenibacillus sp. A3 | reverse complement strand
GGTGTAATGGTTCCAAAGCTGAACCGTCACTTTGCCTTTCGCCTTCCCGTCGCCGGAGGCACCCCCGGACCCGGACCCCGTTCCGCCCGCGTCCTTGCCCCCGGCACATCCGCTAAGTCCTGCCGCCGCCAGCATGGTCGCCAGCAGCGCCGTCATCGTTTTATGCGTTGTATTCCGTTTCATGTCAGCCACCCTTTCGATAGTGTGTTTACGATGTTGCCGCCTTCTCTCCCCTCACGGTGAGCCGGAGCATCCGGGCTTCCGCTTCAGGCGGGTACATGATAAATAGTCGCGTGCCCTGTCTCCTTCCGCTCATCGGACAAGACTAAATGAAAACCACCTCCTACAATTAATATAAAAACGGAATAATCCTCCACAAAAGGACACACTTCGGGACAATACTCCGTCTGCCCCCATGCACGGATTTGCCGCACAGGGTGCCGGACGGCCGTGGCTCCCCCCTCTATGTTGAAGTATCGAACATAGAGAGGGTGGCTTCGCGTCGCGAAGTAGTTTCCGCCGCAGTACAGGCGCTCCGTGCCCCGTCCGATTGCCTAGGCAACCCGCATCGGCTTGGTCAGTGCCGCTTGTTCCGCAGGAACGCGTCGATCTGGCGCTGCAGCTCCGACCCGATCGCCTCCAGCAGCGCACCGGCTTCGGCTTCAAAACGCGGCCACGCTTCCTCCGGGTCGAGCACTCCGTTAAACAGCGGCGTGTAGTACTCCGCTTCAATCCTTGTATACGCGTTCAGCTCGTTCTGTACCGGGGTTCCGTCGAACTGGAACCCGGTCAGTACATCCGGCGTAAAATGCTCTGCCCGCCGAATAAACCAGTCCAACGCCTCCGTGCGGTCATCGGTCGCCGGAATGCGATCGTCGTCCGGGTTCCACAACCAGACGTACGGGAACTGCTGATAGCCGCTTTTCAGCGTCCGATATCGGTCCGTCCCTACGGGCTCCCAATGGACGCCCGGAAGTCCGTACGCCAGCAGGTCGTAGTTGTCCTTCTCGTTGGCCCAATTAAGGAACTGGATCGCTTCCTCTTTGTGCTTGCTGGTCACCGGAACCGCGATAAAATTCCATTGGGCGAAATTCGACAAATTCGCCTTCGGAATGTCCTGATAAAAGATCACGCTCTCCAGCTCTCCGTCCGCTGCATGCCGCTTCAGCTTTTCCTGATTCCCCTCGTCAACCGAGAACGAGCCTGCCGGGAAGACCGCTACCTCGCCCGAGAAGCCCGGGTCTTGAAAATCTTTGATGCCGAGCACGTTCTGATCCATGACGCCGTCCACATACAATCGGCGAGCTTCACGAATCCAGTCCCGGACCGGCGAGTCCTTTTCGTGAAACAGATTGTGCACCTTGCCGTCATTGCGCTGGTAATACAGCATCAGGCTGCTGCCCAGCGCCTGCGTCGGCCGGATCTGGTTCTGGACATCATCGTAATGCCGGAACGCCGCCTGACTGTAGAGCTGCTGCGACGTGTTCCCCGCCGCGATCAGCGGCACGATGCCCGGCTCCTTTTGCTTTAGAAGGTAGGCGAACCGGATCAGTTCTTCGTAGCTTTGGATCGGCGGCACGCCAAGCTTCTCGCGAAGGTCCTTGCGGACGAAATACGAGTGGCCCATCGCATAGGAGACGCCGAGCGGGATCGCCATAATTTTGCCGCCGTACCGGTTGGCCTCCCACATCGGCCGTGGCCGCTTGGCAAGGATCGTCTCGCCGTACTTCTCCAGCAGCACGTCGAGCGGCTCGTAGTACCCGCTGGAGATCATCTCGCTCAAATGCAGCCACGGCGCGTCGAACACGAGATCGATCTCCTCGCCCGAAGCCAGCGCCACCTGGGATACCCGGCCGAAGTCGTTCCATGGCACGAACTTGATGTCGAGCCTCACGTTGAGCGTTCCTGCGAGACGCCGCTGCGCTTCCTGCAGCACAAGGTCGTAATCGGCGGCCCGATCGCCCGGGAGCATGATGCGGAGCGTCACCGGAGAAGGCGTGGCGGCCGGAGCCGTCCGGCGTGCATCGGAAGCGGAGGACCCTCCGCACCCCGCAGGCAAGAGAAGCGCAGCGAGCAAGCATCCCCATCGCAGCGTCCGGTTCATTCCGCTTCCCCTCCTTCTCCTTCGGTATGGTGCAGCCGGTATTGGTTCGGGGTCAGTCCCGTCGCTTTTTTGAACGCCGTAAAATAATGGCTCCGGGTCAAAAATCCCGAACGCTCCCCGATATCCGCCACCGACATGGTTGTCGCGACAAGCAGCTCCTTCACTTTCTCGATCCTTGTGTTCAGGATGTAATTCGAGAGCGACACGCCGCGCACTTCCTGAAAAATGCTGCGGGCATACTTGGCCGACAGCGAGACGTGCTCCGCGATCGCTTCAACGGACAGCATCGGATCGTGAATATGGTAAAGTACGTAGTTCATCATCTCCTCCGCAAGCTTCTCCTTCCGGTCGCCCCCTTTGCGGGAGCTCAGCTGGTCCATGACGGCGAACAGCTCCGCCTCCAGCCAGTAGCGCGCTTCCTGCAGCGTCGAGAACCGGTCGAGCTGTTTGTCGATGCCGTCCATGCCCTGCAGCGCCCGAAGCTTGTCGAATTCCTTCATGATCGTAAATAAAATGACGGTCAGCCTTACCTTGCATTCGGAGTATTTGACTGCCGCCATCTGCCCGAACAGCTCCTCCAGCAGCAGGACGACCTGGTCCTTCTTCCCGGACTTGACCGTGACAAGCAGCTTGTCGAGGCTCTTCGGATCGGACAACGGCTGCAGCAGCCGCACGTAGCTTTCGTAATCGCCCTCCGTATACACCTTGTCTTCGCCGCTGATGAACTTGAGCAGCGTAAGCTCCAGAATGAAATCGTAGACGGAGCGCAGATCGTCCTCCAAATGCTTCAGATCGCTCACCGCTATGGTCGCCTGAAGCCGGACATACGTGGCAATATGCCCCTTGATCGTCTCCAGCAGCTTGCGGACCTCGGCATCGTCCCGATCCAGCCCGATCAAAAAGACAATGTGGTCGCCGGCCAGATCGATCGTCTCCAGCGTGCCGCCCTCACCGCCGATGATTTCTCCGGCAATGTTGCCCATCGCGTATTTGAGCAGTTGGCGGGAAGCAAAATCGTACGTTTCGGCAACGTCCCGGTACGCGTCGATTTTGACGACAGCGAGACGGATGAGATCCGACGCCAGGAGCTCCGATTCCCGGGCAATCCCTTCCCGCAGCGTCCGGTTCATTCTTCCCTGCAGCAGCCACTGGCGCAAATATTCCGCCTTGATCAAGCCGGAATGGCCGCGAAGCGATTGATGCATTTCGTCGACCCGGCTGGACAGCAGCTCGATCCCGCTCTTCAAGATGCTGTACTCGTCGCCAGCAGCAGGGAGGGCCAGCGCGGAATGGCGCGACTCCTGCACGATACGGCGCTGCAATTGGTCCGCCAACCTGCGGAAAGGCTTCACCATCCGGCGGGAATTCCAGAATGCCGCCAGCAGCAGCAGGACGAGCAGCAGCAGCGAGTAGCCGATGATTTTCGTCTGGAACGCTTGTGCTTGACTCTTAAACGCTTTCAACTCGGTTAACGAATACACCGTCCATTTCTGCGAAGCCAGCGGTGCGGAATTGACGAACAATTGCATGCCGCGCACGGTCATAACCTGCGTCTCCGAACCCGACGGCTTCAGGCGGCGCAGCTCGTTCAGGATGGCCGCGTCGTTCTCCGTGGTGCCCAGCACATTCCGGCCTTGGCCGTCCACAATCATCAGGTCCATGCCGAGCTCCTTGTTCAGACCGAGCAGATTTTCCTGCAGCGCCCTATTATCCAACAGGAGCACGAGATAGCCGCGGTGGTCTTTCCTGGCCGGCGTGGACGGAACGATGAGCGCGAGATAAGGCTCGCCGCCGGTTTCATGATAAAAAAACTGCAAAAAGAGCGGCCGGTCCTCCCGGATCTTCTTCAGCATCGCCGCATCCCCGAATTTCTCGAACGAAACGAGCCCCTTGAGCGAATCGATCACCTGCTCCTTGTGGACATTCACCAGATAGGCGCGCTTGATAAACGGCTCGGTCGACATATAGTTCGTCAGCGCATGGAGCGCTTCCATGTCGTCCAGCGGACTGCGGCCGGCCGATTGCAGCCATTCCTGCACCGTACGGTCCTGATACATATGTAGCCCGTACGCTTTGAGCTTGTTCAGCAGAAACTCGGTGCGGCTTGCCGTTTGCAGCATCGTATCGCGGTTGAACAGATCCATTTGCGAGTAGGCGTATTTCGAGAACTGGTTCGCCAAAAACATGGAGAAAGGAATAATGATCATCGTAAAAATCATTCCGATCCACAAATAAATCCGAACGTAGTTCTTGGAAAATAAATGTCGCATCGTCCAACCTTCCTTGCGCGTCTGTCGTAGTAGTCACCGTCCTCATTATACTATACATCCGATTTCGGACATCCGTATTGGACTGATCGAGATAAGGTAAGTTGGCGTATCGGAAATTCCTGCCCCCATCGTAGCATTTGCCTCCCGGATTCGCCCAGTTCTCATTTGCCCAAAACGGTTCTCAAATGGCGGAAAACCGCTATTTTCAAGGCTTCCGCTCCGGTCCGACACGGACTTTTGCCGGACGGATGTCGTCTTCGATAGCTGCCAAAATGAAAACAGGCGGGCGGCCGAAGAGGTGCTCTTCCAGCCGTTCGCCTGTCCGAAATGCAGCTTTATTTTGCAGGGGTCCCCTGCCCGGTATATCGTACGATTAAAATCTCAGCCCTCCGATGCGCGCTCCTTTAGCGCGTCCCCGGCCGATGCTCCGGCTGCTCCGTCACGACCGTTCCGTCCGCAAGACGCAGCCAGCTCTCGAAGCCGCGCTCGCCTTCGCGCAGCCGGATGATGCGCGCTCCGCGCGGGAAATCGTCCCGGCCGTACGTGTTGTAGCCTGTCGCCCGGCCATAGCACAGGCGGACGCCGTGAAGCGTGCCGAAGTAATCATTAACGTGGTCGTGTCCGGCGAACGTGCCCATGACGTCGCCCATTTCGACGAGCGCCGCGAACAGTCCCGTATTGATCTTCGGGCAGCACACGTTCTCGTACTTATGCCCGTGGCACACCTCGCGCTCCCACACCTCCGCATACTCCGGCAGCGGGATATGGAAGAACGCCAAAGCCGGCAGCGGCGTGCCGCGGTTGCCCGACGTATAGGCGGCGGATTGCCGGACGTACCAATCGACCTGATCGCGGCAAATCCAGCCGTAGCCCTGAACGTGCGGCAGCGTGGACATACAGCCGGAGTCGAAGCCGTACAGCAAGGCGGACGGACGGCCGGACGCATCCCGGACTTCGAGCACGTAGTTGCCTTCTCCGGCAATGTCCGACGGACCGCCCGACGCTAACGCGTATTCGTAGCCCGACACTCTGTCCATAAGCTGCTGCCGGGTGATTTTCATCTCGGTATCGTGATTGCCGAAGACGACCGCCCACGGGATGCGCCGCTTCTCGACGACAGAAACCGCCCGGTCGAAACGGCCAAGCGGATCGTCGCATTCCTTGTCTTCGATGACGTCTCCGGTGAAGTAGACCAGATCCGGCCGCTCCGCTTCGAGAATATGCTCCATCAGCTCCAAGGTGCGACGGTCCGCGTCGCCTCCGGATTTCATATGCACGTCGGTGAACTGCACAATCGTAAACGTCCGGTCTTCCCGAAAAGTTAAAGCTTGCATTTGAATCGCTCCTCTTCGCTAGTTGTATATCTCGTTACCATCTGCCGGAAGCAGCGCCTGCTTCGTGGTTGACGCAGATCGATTCCGCCGACGCCGGACCCGCAGGACCGAATCAGGCCGTCTTCCTTGCCGCTTCCGTTTTATCCCCGGGTTCGAGAGGCTTCCATCCTGGCGTCTCGACCCTCACCATACCCGGAAGTACGATCAACTCCTGCACGACGTGCTCGTATTGCCCGGCAGTCGTCTTGAGCGCCATACGTACGCTTAAGGCTTGGCGGAAGCCTTCCTCCGTTTCCTTCGCCCGGCTCTCCAGATGCAGCACGGTGACGGAAGCTCCCGCAGCCTTGATCCGGTTCAGCATCGCGCCGAGATTTCCATCCCCGTCCCAGAGCTCGACCTCCACCTCGCGCTTGCGCTTCGTCTTCGCCAGCGCCGCCTTTTCCACTTTGTTCAAGAGGAACAAGCTAACGATGACTGCAGCCGTCGAGACGACGGCACCATAGTAAAAACCGGCGCCGACCGCAAGGCCGATGGCCGCTACGACCCATAGCGAAGCCGCGGTCGTCAGCCCCGACACGGTCGGTCCCGTGCGTATAATCGTTCCGGCCCCGAGGAAGCCGATGCCGCTGATCACCTGGGCGGCCAGACGTGCCGGGTCCAGCCTCACGTTCGCTTCGACCGCAAAATCGGAAAAACCGTAGCTTGACAGCAGCACAATCAGAGCCGAGCCCATGCAGACCAGAATATGCGTGCGAAATCCGGCCGAATGCCCGCCGATTTCCCGCTCCAAGCCGATCAGACCGCCCAGCACCAGCGCCGTAATAATGCGAAGCGTCAGCTCCGCATAGCCGATATGCCACACATCCGGGGTCAACGACAGTTCCATGGGGACCTCCCCTTAACGCCCGAGCGGAACGGCGATCCGTTTCTTCTCGTGCACGTAGATGATTTCCTTGTACCCGGTCCGGGCCAGCAAATCCATCGCTTCATCCAACTGCGTCCCGATGTCGTCCGGAAAATGGGAGTCCGAGCTCAACGTAATCGGAACGCCGTGTTTATGCAAAATATCCAGAAAAGCCGGACTCGGGCAAGCTTCCTTGACCGGGTACCGGTAAGCGAGTCCGGTATTGATCTCGGTCGCCACATCAGCTTGCTTAAGCGCACGGGCCACATCTTCGTACATCGGCACCAGCAGCTTCTCCTCCGGCCGGTAATTAAACACCTTCAGATTGTCCAGGTGCGCGATAATGTCGAACAAGCCGCTGGAAGCCGCCATTTTCACGTAGTCGAACAACTGCCGATATAACGCGAGCAGGTCTTTTTCCTTGAACAGCTCCTGGGTCTCCGGGTTATCGAAGCCCCAACCTTCCAGAAAATGGACGGACCCGATCACGTAATCCAGCTCGTACCGCGCCAGCAGCTCGCCGAGCTCCGCCTCGCCTCCCGGGAAAAAGTCCGCCTCGACCCCGAGCGATACGGGCACGCCCGCGTCCTTCGCCCGGCGCACCGCCTGAAGATACGGCTCGATGGAGCTTACGCAGACACGGTCCAGCCAGTACTGCTGCAGCCGGCCAAGCGGCGTATCGTCCACGATCATGTGCCGTTCGTAGTACGGCCGGAACTCGGTAAACCGGTACAGATGGTCCACCATCCCGAACCGCTCGATCCCTCGCTGCCGCCCCTGCTCGAAATAGAACGCGAGCCATTCGTCGCTGAAACAGCCCGCCGCAAGCCGCTGCTGAAGCAGCTCTCCCAGCTTGTTCATCCATTCGAGCGAATGCGGCCGCTCACCCAGCCGCCCGCTCTCCCGATGCACGTTCTCCAACGCCCGTGCCGTCCGCTGCAGCCAGCCGGTCGAGTACGGCCCTTCCTCCAGGTGAAAATGAAAATCCAGCTTCATCCCGCTTCCTCCTCACTCCGTCGATTTAGAAAACACTCACGAAATTAACGATTGATCATCACTTTTTTGTTGATTGTTGATTATACGAATTTATTGTTGTGGTTTCTTGTTGATTATTGTAGTCCTTTCTTCATTATCCGTCAATCACAAAATGAATCGGGCGTTGACAATGAATTTTGGCAGGACGGTCATTGATGGCTTTGGAAAAACTTTTCAAATCCTTTATACTGAATAAATAAGAAGTTTTTCTGCCAAAGCCGATAAGACGGTTAATGGGATTTATCATCATGATTATAAATAGTAAAACACCCAAAGGAGCGATCCCCTTGCTAATCGATATCAAATCCAGATTGGACCAGCCCGAAGTCGCGGAGCTTCTCGAATACTCCATTTTTCCCGACCCGGTTCGGCTGGAGCAAACCATAAACGACTACAAGCGCGGCGAAGAGCTTGAAATGTACGGCTACGAAAAAGACGGAAAGCTGATCGGCCTCGTCGGCTTCCGGATCGATTCCGGGCGCGTCATGGAGCTGCGGCACATTGCGGTCCAGCCGGACTATCGGGGACAAGGCTATGGCCGGGGCCAAATTTTGGAGCTGATCCACCTCAAAAACCCCGCGGAAATCGTCGCGGAAACGGATGAGGATGCGGTCGATTTTTACCGGAACATCGGATTCGAGATTGTCAGCCTGGGCGAACAATATCCGGGTGCGGAGCGGTTTCGCTGCACCTATGCGGTTGAGCCGGAGGAGGAATAGGAAGCATGAGCCGTTCCGTTGAAATCGTCGAAATCCGGGCGTACGAGCCGGAATCGTTGGAGCAGTTGGCCGAGCTGCTGATTGATGCCGTGGAGAGCGGCGCTTCGGTCGGCTTTTTGCCCCCGTTAAGCAAGGAAGAAGCCATGAATTATTGGAAAAGCGCGCTGGAGCCGGGCGTCGTCCTGTGGGCGGCCAAACTCGATCGGGCGATTGTCGGCACCGTACAGCTCCAGCTCGCGCAAAAAAAGAATGCCGCCCACCGGGCGGAAATCGCCAAGCTGATGGTCCATACCCGCAGCCGCAGACACGGCATCGCCCGCGCTCTGATGCTGGCGGCCGAGGAACGGGCCCGCACCGAAAAGCGAACGCTGCTTGTGCTCGATACGCGCGCAGGCGATCCGTCCAACCTGCTGTACCGGTCGCTCGAGTATGTGGAGGCTGGACGCATTCCCCGCTATGCCCGCTCCGCAGATGGCAGCCTGGACGATACCGTGTTTTACTACAAGGAGGTCGAGCTATAGCGCCATGAAGCATCTCCTGCTTCTTCTCAGCCCGCGCGAGCCAGCCAGGCCGCGCCGGATCATTTTCCGTATAAGGTTCCCTTATTAACCCATGCGTTTGAAAAGTTGATGGCTCTGGAGCCAAGCCTGGACTCCAAGATGCAGTTTATTTCTCTGGATTGGCAGATGACGGACTGGAAGCTGTCCGAGGACGAGCGGAACGAACTTATCGATCATTTTCATACGAAATACGGCGCGGAGATCCTGTTCGACTCCTATCCTCAATTAAAGGAGAAAAACAAGCTGGACCCGAAAACGAACAGCCTCTACGGTATCCTGCTCAATATCGAGAAACTGGAAATTCATTCACCGGAAAGCGTGACGGTCACCGGCGGAAAATACCGCTCTCCGTTAGGCGCCGCGGGAATGACAGCCACTTGGCAGAAAACGAAGAATGGCTGGGAAATCGTCAAAACTACAGATCATTGGATCAGTTAGGAGGCTTCGGATGAACAAAACAATCGTATATTTAGTCCGGCACGGACAGACGGAATGGAACGTACAGCACCGGTTTCAAGGTCATCAGGATTCTCCGCTGACGGAGCTTGGCTTGAAGCAGGCCCGTTGGCTTGGCGAAACGCTGTTGGAGCAGCCGCTCGATTGGATCTACAGCAGCTCCAGTCCCCGGGCCGTCAAGACTGCCGAGCTGATCCGCGGCAGCCGGCCCATTGCCATGACGGAATGCGACGAAATGAAGGAAATCAACCTGGGCGAATGGGAAGGACAGGTCGCTGCCGAAATTGCCGAGCGCTGCCCGGAGGCTTACGAGCACTTCTGGCGTCAGCCGGACCGCTTCCGCGCCGCTCAAGCGGAGACGTTCGCGGAGGTGGAGCGGCGCGCCCTCGGCAAGCTCCGCCACATTCTGCGCGACCATGCCGGACAAGCCGTGCTGATCGTCACCCATACGGTCGTGGTCAAATTGCTGATGGCCGCTTTCGAACAAAGACCGATCGAGCAATTATGGGAGCTTCCGTACATACATCCGGCCTGCCTATGTAAGATCGAGTTTACTGAGGACGGCAAGCCGGACATCAAGCTGCACGGCGACATCAGCCATTATCAGGAATCGCTTCAGCCTGCGGAAGGATAAATGACGCATGATCCGGGAGGTCTGGAAATGAGCATCGTACAAGTTACCTCAGATAATATCGCTCGGGAGCACATCTGCTGCGCCATGTCGGACAAGAAAGCCCAGCACGGCGTCAGCCTGAAGAAAGAGTGGCTGGCGTGCCGTTTTCAAGAAGGGCTTGTTTTTAAAAAGCTGGATGCCAAAGGAAAAGTGTTCATCGAATACTTGCCTGCCGAGAACGCTTGGGTGCCGATCGATGCGCCGGACTATACGTTCATCAACTGCTTCTGGGTGTCCGGAAGCTATAAGGGACAAGGATATGGAGCGCAGCTTTTACAGGAATGTATCCGGGATTCGGAAAGCAAAGCAGGCATTGTTGCGGTATCAAGCCATAAGAAGCGGCCTTACCTCTCGGAGAAGTCTTACTACGTGAAACACGGGTTCGAGGTATGCGATACCGCCCCTCCCTATTTCGAACTGCTCGTCAAGCGGTTCGATCCGGACGCCCCGCTTCCCCGGTTCAAGGAAAGCGCCAAGCAGCAGACCGTTGCGGACAGTGAAGGTCTGGTCGTGCTGTACACGGATCAATGCCCTTTTACCGATCATTATACCGGCGAAGAGCTCGATGCCATTGAACAGGCATACGGAATCCCGGTGAAGCGCGTGAAGCTCACGACCAAGGAGCAGGCGCAAAACGCCCCGTCCGCCTTCACGACATACAGCGCATTTTATAACGGACGGTTTGTCACGCACGAGATTTTGACGAAAGCCAAATTCGATAAGCTGTGGAACACGCTCGGGGAGACGCGGGGCTAGAAGGCGGGTACGGTTTTATCCGGGGCCGTCGCCCGCGGAAAACGGCCGATCCAAAACCGGATTTGGAAGCCGAGGGAGTGAGTTAACGTGAACATTATATTTTGCAGCGATCCTCTGGATCCGAAAACGGCGGATGCCGACTACGAGCTTGAGTACCGCACGGCCGCAGGACTAGGGCTCCCCGTCGAGCTGATCTCGCTCGAAGACTTGCTGGACGGACAGGCGGCCCGCGCCGTCCGACGGGTCCGGAAAGCGGACACGGCTGAGCCTGCGATTTACCGCGGATGGATGATGAAGCCTGCGCATTACGAGCAGCTGTACATGGCTCTGCGGCAAAAAAACATCCATCTGGTCAATACGCCGGAACAGTACGTGCTCTGCCATCATTTTCCCCATAGCTACAGCTTCATTCAAGAGCATACCCCCGAGAGCCGCTGGCTGGACATCGCTGCGGTCCACTCGGACATCAACCGCGTCCATGAAATGCTGGCTTCGTTCGGCAGCCGGCCGCTTCTTCTGAAGGATTACGTCAAATCGCGGAAGCATGAATGGGAGGAAGCCTGCTTTATTCCCGATGCGTCCGACCGGCGGCAGGTGGAGAAGGTGCTGCGGACCTTCATCGAGCGGCAGGGCGACGGGCTGAACGGCGGAATCGTGTTTCGAGAATATGTCGAGCTCGAAAAGCTGGGAGCGCATGAAAAAAGCGGCATGCCCCTATCGAAGGAATACCATCTTTTCTTCTACCGGCACCGGCTGATCGCGGCGCAAAATTATTGGGAGGAAGCCGCCTACGACGGGGAACGGCCGGATCTAAGCGTGTTTATTGCGATCGCGCAGCGGATTCGCAGCAGCTTCTTTACCATGGACATCGCAAAAACGACCGCGGGCGAATGGTTGATCATCGAGGTCGGCGACGGCCAAGTATCCGGTCTTCAGGATATGACGGATGCGGAGGCTTTTTACCGGTCGTTTCTGGACTGAGAGGTCAGATCAACGGCAGGGCGAAGTTCAAGACGAATAAAGCGGCGATCACGGTGAACACCGGGGAAATTTCCCGCCGTTTGCCCGCCGCGAGCTTCAGGATCGGGAAAGCAACGAAGCCGAGCCCCATGCCGTCCACGATGCTGGAGGTGAGCGGAATTCCGGCTACGATCAGAAAGGCAGGCAGCCATTCCGACAAATCGTCGAACGGAATATCTTTCACGCCTCGGAGCATCAATCCGCCGATCAGAATCAGCACCGGCGCAATGGCCGAATCGGGAATCAGCCGCATGACCGGACCGAGCGGCACCGCGCAGGCGAAGAGCGCTCCGGCCGTTACGGCCGTTAAGCCGGTCCGTCCGCCGGCAGAGATGCCTGCAGCGCTCTCTACCGCCGTGACCGTCGGACTCGTGCCCAGAACGCCGGAAGCGGCTACGGATACGGCTCCCGCCTGAAGGCTGCGGGCTGCCTTCTCCGGCTGCCCGATGAGCCGAAGCTGGGCGTCGATGAGCCCGATGTTCTCGAACAGCACGACAAGCGCAAACGAGAACACCGCGGTCCAGAATACGACGGACGGCAGCCCGGAGAACGACATCGCCCCGAACACAGAGCCGTAAGCCGCGAGCGATAATCCCGTCCCCACACCGTCCCAATCGAGCTGTCCGGTTATGGCCGCCAAGCCGGTACCGGCGGCGATCCCGATCAGCAGGTTTCCCGGGACGCCGCGGACGTACAAAGCCAAGGTCACGGCCAGCGTGGCAAGTGTCAGCAGCGTGTGCGCACTGCCGAAATCGCCGAGCGAAACGATCGACGAACTGCTTGGGACGACGATGCCCCCTTTTTGCAGTCCGATGAAAGCCAAAAATAAGCCGACGCCCGCACCGATCGCATGCTTGAGCGAGTCGGGGATCGTGGCGGCAAGCTGCTTCATCAGAGGCGTAAAGGCAAGCCCCGAGACGATCAAGCCGGATATGAAGACGGCCGCAAGCGCCTCCGGCCACGGCAGCCGCATTCCTTGGACGGCGGTGTACGAGAACAGCGCGTTAATGCCCATTCCCGGCACGATGACCAGCGGACTATTCGCCCAGAGACCGACGAGCAGCGACCCGAAACATGCCGCAAGCGCTGTCGCGATCACCCCCGCCTCGTACGGAATGCCTGCATCCGCCAGAATCGATGCGTTGACGGCCACAATATAAACAACTGTAACAAACGAAACGACGCCCGCGGTCATTTCCGTGCGAACGGTCGTACCGTGCTGTTGCAGAAGAAACCGTTTGGTTAGCATGCGGCACCCTCCCGAGCGACAACCCGCGCCCTCTATCATTAGTTCCACACCTAAAATGCCAAAGGATGATCACGGCAATGAAAACGTAAGGGCAACGACCAGCGAACCGTGGATTCCTGCCAAAGATACGGACGCTTTTCATGCGGCTTTTCATGCGGCTTTTCATGCGGCTTTTGACGCCTTGCCCCGCCAAGGACGACAGAAGCATAAGTTCAGCCTCCGCGTCTCTCTTTATGTGATCTGCTTTATTGTTAACCTGTTCGTAGTTATCTTATTACTAATTTCTGTGGGACAGTTGGCGAATTTGGCGATGCTCAGCTTGGCCCTTCTCTTTTTCGGGCGGATGATTTTGTAAAGATCTTTTTTGGGGGAGGCTGCGGGGATGATGGAGACCGACTACGATTTTAGAAGAAGAAAGATCAAGGCGCCGAATGAATAATTAAGCATCTTGATCATCCTTCTCCTATTGGCTGCCGGAGGATACTACCTGTACCTGATGATAACCGAGAACCCGGATGCCGCTAAGAATAAGGATGTTAAGACTACGCTGGTCCAATTTTATAATGAGTTTGTGAAGAGCCGCAATGTCGGCCCTGCGGCTAATTTATCGTAACGATGGGCAGCTCGTTGTCAATTACCGTTTTTATTACTGGGATATACAATCGTACCGGCGAGTCGTGCCAGGGGGCCATGTTTTATTATATTGAAGAGTGCAGGCAGATTGTACTGAAACAATGCCGCAGCTGCGGAAATGTTTACGATGCCGAAACAAACGAAAGGCTGCCGGTTCGTCATGCTTATGAGCTGGGAATCGCCCTTAGAAGCAATCTCTCGCACATAGTCGGACCCGATGGATGGATTTAAGCAACAAACTGGAACTTCTTGTTAAAACGAACCGTCTGTATTAGAAAGCCACTACTTTTATTTTTCGGGAGGTCACGTCATTGAATTATACTTCGTTTTATGTCGATCTGGCTCAGCAATTTGCGCAGCAGCAGCCGATCGCGCAGCAGGTTGGCGCATTGGCAGGCGGCTCTGTGGGACGCGGCGAAGCGGACCGGTTCAGTGACTTGGACTTAAATGTCTATACGTCGAACCAAGAACAGCCGCATTACAGCGCCAATGTGCTATTTCAGGAACACGTCATTCAGCTTCATGTTCACCCGCTGCCGCAGATGGAACAAATTATTGATTCCCCTTGGGATTTCCGCTTTCTGGAGGAGGCCCGGATCGTTTCAGACCCTTCGGGACTGCTGCAAGCTTTGATCGCCGATGCTTTGGCATATTTTCAATCGCCGCAAGGCCGGGAAAAGATGCTGTCGCAGGCCAAAGCCGCGATAACCGAACATCGGGCGTGGCTTCAGGAAAGTCTCGACACCCAAGAACGGATGACGGCCAGCTTCGCTGCCGATGCCGTTTGGGCGGATGCGGCACAAGCCTATGCTTACTTTGTCCATGGCGCGATGTCGACCGGAGGATTGCTGCCGATCATGAGACAGCTGGACCTGTACCCGGCCTATCGGGAGATTCGGTTCGGTGCAGACAGCATCGATCCCGATAAACTGCTCGCGTCGCTTCAGGCGTACCGCGCTTACTTGCGCGAGCGGAGCAGCGATGCGGATGCCTTTGCGCTGCAATCCGTTCAAGACGAGCTCGCGGCCCGCAAGGCGGCGCGTTATCGTGAAACGGGCGACCCGGATAATCTCGCTTGGCAGCTTTATGCCGAGGCCTTCTGGTGTTATCTGGCCCTCGCGGACGGCCAAACGTTCGAACAGCATGTCCGGCAGCTGCCGGAAGCGATTCAGACGCACCTTGTCACGCTCGGCTTCCGAACGTATTCGGAGGAGCAAATGCATACCTTGCTGAAACAAGCGGAGCAATTGATCGGTCTTTGCGAAGAAGGCCGGGTGCGCTAACGAACCTTATGAGGAGAAAAAAGAAAGGTGCTCGCAATCTATGGGCCGCCGCCGTATTCATCTTGTATACGTCCTGCATGCTGTACATGATGTTTGTCGGGTTCGGGCGATCCGTTCATGCGGACGAGCTCCGTTACAACCTGCATCCTTTTCGCACAATCGGCAATTATTTCATTTATTTTGACTCCTATGCATTTTCCATTGTGCTCATCAATCTCGGCGGCAACATCGGAATGTTCGTTCCTTACGGAATTTTGCTGCCGCTCTTGTTCCGCAGCTGCCGCACGTTTCTTGGCTTTTCGCTCGGCTTCATCGTTCCGCTGATCGTTGTCGAGCTTCTGCAGACGGTACTGCGTGTCGGTTCCGGCGATATCGACGACGTCATTCTTAACTACGCAGGCGCTTCTCTCGGGTATATGTTGTATAGGATTGTCTTTGGCAGGAGACGCCACAAAGGATCGTCCGGTATTTCCATGGTGTGAGAGGTATGTTAAAAAAATATGGAGGTCATCGCCATGAATGAACCGACACTGCAAAAAGCGATGGATACGCTGGAGTTTCTGAGCCAGAATGAAGAAGCCCGCCGATTGTATGAAATGCGGCAAAAAGCGCTGCACGACGAAGCGTCCATGATCGATGGAGCCAAAGAAGAAGGCAAGCGCGAAGGCAAGCTCGAAGGAAAACGGGAAAAAGAAATTGAAGTCGCCAAAAATTTGCTGGAAATGGGCATGGATGTGACCAAAATCGCCAAAGCGACGGGATTGCCCGAAAGCGAAGTCAAAAAACTAAAAGAGCAGCTTCACTAGTCGCCTTGCGAAAATTTCATCTGTCGTTCAGGAAAACACGTTCAAAAGGACGTGTTTTTTCCTGAAACCCCCGCTGTTGCAGCCCCGTTTAATCTTCATCCTCCGCATCCTCTTCCCTCTCGACTTCGAACGTTTCCATCCAATATTTCGCCCGAAACGCCACCATTTCGTTCGGCGAATCGACGAAAGGTGAGATGAACTCTTCTGCGCCCTCGTCGTTCCATACAATCGTTTCAAAATATTTCTCGATCACCGCATGGCACCAAGACGGATTCATCGGTTCTATACGTTGTTTCAGCCCCGGTATGGCTAACTCCGTAATCTCTTCAGGCATATATTCGATGGCGTCCAATGCCCAATAATGGGGAGCGTTGGCATCCTCTTCATCCAAGATTCGCAGCAAATAATCGATATAAGCGGGAGACGGATGGTTCAGCACCGACCCGATCCAATAGTGAGCATGCACCCATGCTTTCGTGACCAGATTTTCTGAAATGTAGGCAATGATTTCTTTCTGAACTTCCGCTGGATCCAATTCGCCCACTCGATCTATCAGCTCGTAAAGCAGCTTATGCGCCTCATTGTAATCTGCGGCATGCCCCATTTTATCTGTATAAATCTTGATAAGTGTTGCTAACCGACCCGCTTCCTCCATAAACTTCTCTCCATCTCTTGATCGTGTTGTACAAAAGAGTGCTCCCAAGCGTTCATGCTTGCCCAATCTGCGGATACTGGAACGGCCGCTCGACGGATAGCGGTGAGACAGCTTTCACGAACAGCCCTTTGCCAAGATCCATTATCCCTCAAACCAAGCTGGAAAGAAAAGGGGAAGTTTCGTTAAAAGGAAGCGATACCCGCTTGGCCTTCGCCACGGTTCATGGCCGTCTCCCCCGTGCGGGTCAGCTCCAGAATGCCGTACGGCTTCAGGACGTGCAGGAACGCGTTGTTTTTGTCCGTATCTCCGACGACCTGAACAACGACCGAGTTCGTACCGATGTCAATGACCGAGCATCGGAACGTCTCGACGATGCCGAAAATTTCCGGCCGGGTGGCGGGCTCCACACGCAGCTTCACCAGCATCAGCTCCCTTGAAACCATCGGATAGCGGCTGACATGGACGATGCCGATCACATCGATGAGCTTATCCAATTGGCGGCCGATTTGTTCCAGCGTCGTGTCGTTTCCCTTCAGCGTAACGACGACCCGGGACAGCCCTTCTTTTTCGGCGGTGCCGACGGAGATGCTGTCGATGTTGTAGCCTCGGCGCCCGAACAGCCCGCAAATACGCTGCAGCACCCCGGGGTGGTTGTTGACGAGGATGGAAATCGTGTGCTTTTGCATGTCCTACTCCGCCTCCAATATCATATCGCTCAGCGTCTGCCCTTGCGGAATCATCGGAAACACCAGCTCGTCCTTGGATACTTGAAAATCGATCAGCACAGGCCCCGGTGTATCCAGCGCTTCCTGCCACGCCCGTTCCGCCTCCCGTTTGTCGGATGCCCGCAGCCCTTTGACCCCGTACGCTTCGGCTAATTTGACGAAATCCGGGCTTCCGGACAGATCGATATGACTGTACCGGCCGTCGTAGATCAGCTCCTGCCACTGCTTGATCATGCCGAGCGTTCGATTGTTAATGACGACGATCTTGACCGGAATTTGATGGATAGCGCAAATCGCCAGCTCCTGTGCGCACATCTGCATGCCCCCGTCTCCGTTGACCGAAACGACCAACCGGCCGGGATACCCCACCTGCGCCCCGATGGCCGAAGGAAAGCCGAAGCCCATCGTACCCAAGCCGCCGGAGGTAAGCAGGGAGCGGGGATGTTTGAATTTGTAAAATTGCGCCGTCCACATCTGATGCTGCCCGACATCCGTCGTTACGATCGCTTCGCCGTCCGTCGTTCGCGAGATCATCTCCAGCACATACTGCGGCTTCAGCTCCGTCTCGGAATCGCGATAGGTCAACGGGTAGTCCGCTTTCCACCGCTTCACTTGCTCCAGCCAAGCTCCTTCCTTCGGCCGGATGCCCGAGGCCAAGGCGTTCGCAGCCTGCAGAACCTGCCGGGCGTCACCTGTGATGGGCAGCGCGGTCGGCACCAATTTGCCGATCTCCGCGGCGTCGATATCGATGTGCGCGATCGTGGCCTGAGGCGCGAAGCCGTCGAGACGCATGGTAACGCGGTCGTCGAACCGTGCGCCGACCGAGAGCAGGAAGTCGCAGTGCAGCAGCGCCTGATTCGCCGCATACGTCCCGTGCATGCCCGGCATGCCAAGCCACAGCTCCTGCCCACTTGGAAAAGCGCCCAGCCCGAGCAACGTCGTCGTTACCGGAACGTTCAGCCGGCCGGCGAACGCCGTCAGCTCCTCCGCCGCATCCGCCTGCACCGCCCCGCCTCCGGCGAGAATCAGCGGCCGCTCCGCCGCTTCGATCGCCCGCAGCAGCTCTTGCACCTCGCTTGCTTTGGCCTTCCGCACCGGACGGTATCCCCGCACGGACACCGTCTCCGGGTACCGGAAAGCCGTGATTGCCGCCGAAACATCCTTCGGAATGTCCACCAGTACGGGACCTTTGCGGCCCGTCCCGGCGATGTGGAACGCTTCCCGAAGGATGGGAGCCAGCTCCTCCACCTTGCGGACGAAATAGCTGTGCTTCGTAATCGGCTGGGTGATGCCGACGATGTCGGCTTCCTGGAAGGCGTCCGTGCCGATCAGCGAAGTTGCCACATTGCCGGTGATCACGACCAGCGGGATCGAATCCATATGCGCGGTCGCGATGCCCGTAACCAGATTGGTCGCTCCCGGCCCCGACGTCGCCAGGCAAACGCCGATTTTGCCGGTGGCACGGGCGTAGCCGTCGGCGGCATGAATAGCTCCCTGCTCGTGCCGGGTGAGGATATGGCGGAAATGCGGATTCCCGTGCATCGCGTCATAAATGTACAGCACTGCGCCCCCTGGGTAGCCGAATACGCACTCTACCCCTTCAAGCAGCAAAGTGCGGAGCAAAATCTCCGAGCCGCTGACCCGGTCCGGGGCAAGCAGCTTGGCGCGTAGCGCCTCCCGTTCGGCGAGATCCCCCCGTCCGCTGTAACATTCCGGGCCTTGCCCGGCTCCAAAGCCGCTCAAGCGGCACGCTTCCGTATCGAATGTGTTCATCGTCCTGCCTCCGTTTTATGAGATTACGGTTACTTTATCACGGGGTCGTAGAAGCAGGTACTACCCATTGGTTGACACTAATAGTATACTTTGTGATAAAAAACCGGCGGCAGGTGATGACTCGTTGGAGACGAAACGAACGGAACAAGCTTCTTCTTTTCAAACGATAGGGGAACGGCTGGAGCGCTGGCACGCGGACGATTTTGTCGGCAGGGCGTTCGAGCTTGGGGTGTTCGAGCAATACGTGACGCAGCTGGCAAGCCGTCAGGAACGGATCATTAACGTCTACGGCACCGGAGGGATGGGCAAAACGCAGCTGCTGGAGCGATTCCGGCGAAGCGCGGCGGACCATGGGGCTTGTTATTTGGGGATCGATATGCGGGATTATTTGAACAATCCGGCCGCCGTCTGCGGACACCTTCTGCATGAGCTGGGAGCACCGGTTAACCCGGAGGAGCCCGCACTGCTTGAGCAGTGCTTGGAGCACATCCGGCACAAGGCGGAGGAAACGCGCATCATCCTTGGCATCGATCACTACGAGGAGGCGGGCAGCCTCGACCGGTGGTTTCGCGAGACGTTCATTCCGAGGCTTCATTCGAATATTCTTCTCGTGATTGCAGGGCGGTTTCCATTAGCAGGGTCATGGCAGCTTTCTAGCGCCTGGCAGAAGCTGATCGTGCCGCTTCCGTTGTCCGAGCTCAGCTATGAAGAAACGCAAGCCTGGCTATTGCAAAATGGCATCACCGACGAGAAGCTTCAGGAAGCGGTTTGGATGCGGACGTTCGGGCACCCGCTCTCGCTATCGCTCTTCGGTCCGATTGCCCGCGCCGACAGCTCCCCCCTTCCAAAAGCGGGAGATCCGCTGGAAGACCTTCTCCGCCAGTGGCTGCGTGAAGCGCCAGACGACGAGCTTCGCAGGCTGATCCTGACCGCATCCGTCCCGCGGACGTTTAACCAGGAGCTGCTGTCGCTGCTGGAGGTGCGGGACGTGCCCTTTTCGCTGTTCGACCGGCTGATCCGTCTGTCGTTCGTACGGCGCTGCTCCGGCGGCTGGCAAATGCACGATTTGGTCCGCGAAACGATCCGGCTCACCTTCCGGGAGCGGATGCCGCAAACCTTCGAACAGTATGGCCAAAAACTGGTCGAAACGTATTATTCGCGGATTGTCCGCGCGATTCCCTTCAAGCAGGATGTGTCGTGGGAGATCGCCGAGATGATTCCTCACACGGACAATCCGGTGCTGCGGGCGCATTTTCGCCATGCCCCGGGATCGGGCAACTATCTAGAAACGATCGATGCGCACAACCTGAACGATGCCGAAAATTATATTGACCGGCGCAAACGGGAAGCCCGCAGCTGGAAAATCGCCTGCTCGGACCCGGAAACGGACACGTTGTTCCGCTTCACGATGACGGCGGAGCAGACGCTGTACCGGCTGACGGCGCTCGACCTGCCCCGCATGCTGCGGCTTGGCTGCGAGCTGCGCCTGCTCCGCAGTCCCGAGGGCCGCGTCGTCGGCTTGATGGCCTCTGTGCCGATTCACGAGCGGACGCTCGATTTTCTCGCGCAATCGCCGATTTCCGGCGCGTATTTCGCCAGCTTGCCGCCGGGCGAACGGGCACGGTACCGTACGCCGCCGGAGCAAGCGTCCGGCGCCTTTCTGCTTACAATCGATGTGGAAAATCTGGAAAAAGAAGAGCTGCGTTCGGACGTTATCCGCCTGCTTTTCGAATCCATGATGGCCGGCAAGGTGCTGCTCACCTCCCCGCCCCCGCTCGATTACTACGAGCTCGCTTACCGCAGCCTCGGCTTCGAGACAGTCCCCGGCGCGGAGCACCGCGGCTACGACGGCAGGACCCCCACACCCACGTACCGGGTGGATACGCGCAAGGAAAAGCTGGCCGCGTTTCTTGACCGACTGATCCGCAGTCCCAAGGAAGCCGCTCCGTCTCCGACAGGGCCGGCAGTTGGGGAAACCTTCGACTTCACGCCCCGGGAGCGCGAAGTCGCCGACCTGCTCGTACGCGGCGATACGAATGCGCAAATCGCAGCCGCCCTGTACATCAGCGAGGTCGCCGTGAAGAAGCACGTCAACGCGATGCTGCAAAAGACCGGGCTGAAGAACCGGACGCAATTGGCGGCGAAAATATGGGACAGCCGCAACGGGTAACCATTTTGCGCTGCCGGTCCTGCCTGCTACGGAAAGCCGGACGATTCGTCCAGCGAAACCCGCTACCGCTTCAGCGCTTCATGCAGCTCCCGGTATTCCTGCGGGGTGACCCCCTCCATTTCCTTGAATACGCGGCTGAAATGCTTCGTATTCTCGAACCCGGTCATCCCGCCGATCTCGTACACTTTGTGCCCTGTCGTGACAAGCAGCTCTTTGGCTTTATCAATGCGCAGCTTTTTCAAATAGCTCACGAAGCTTTCGCCTGTATATTCTTTAAAAGCTTGGCTGAAGTAGGAATAGTTCAACGACACGTGATTGGAAACGACGGCCATGTTCAAATCTTTATGGAAATTATCCTGCATATACTGCACAGCCTGCTTCATTTCCTTATGATCGATATGGAACGTCTTCATGCTGCGCACATAGTCATCCAGCCGATGCAGCAGCCCTTCCACGCTGTGGTAATAATCGTGAAAATAATAAAAATTCCAAAGATCTCCGACCTTCTTGAACAATCGGAGAATTTCGACCGATTCGCCCCCGTAAATATGAAACACTTTGTCAAAAATCAGCTCGTTGAACGCGCGGCTAACGCCTTCCAAGTACGCTATATCGTATCGCGCCACCGTCCGGATATCGAGCACTTCCATGAGCAGCGACGTCATTTCCTTCTCCCGGCCGGCTCCCAGCATATTGCCCAGCTTTCTGATCTTGTCCGCAGGGATCGCAAAGTCCCTGCTCTTCCCGGCGATGCACTCGTAGGAGACGACCCCCGGCGCGGATTGAAGAAACGTATACTTCAGCGCCTGCTCCGCTTCTTGGTAGGCCGCCCGCACGCGCGTCACGCCTTGGGTATAGCCGCTCAGCCCCATGCTGTAGGCGAAATAACCCGTCTCCGCGATGCGCCCGGCCAAAAACTGAAAAAGCTCGCGGCGCTGGGCGATCAGCACAAGCTGGTTCTCCTTATCCCATACGTGCGCACGCCGCTGTCCGGCCGACTCCGGAGCGTTTTCCAGCTCGGCTTGAATGCGCCCCAGCAATTCGGGCGGCCCCATCCCTTGGAGGGAACCGCGATATTGCAGCACCGCCAGCTGAAAGCCCTCCTCAAGCCACTCCAGACCGCATCCCTTCAACCGCTCCGGCAGCCCCGGCTCCTCCGGATGCGGATGGCGCAGCAAATAGCTTAGCTGACTTTCCTTGTAAGCTTCCTGCTGCCGTATCGAGCTTGTCAATTGTTCGTCGATGCGCTCCCTCTGCTTCAGCTCCTTCTCCAGCTTCAGCATCGTCCGGGCCAACTCGTCACGGACGATCGGCTTGAGCAAATATTCCGACACATCGCAGCGGATCGCTTCTTGAGCGTATGGAAAGTCATCGTGCCCGCTCAAAATAACGACGGCCGGCTTTCGCTCCAGCTCCTGAATCCGCTGAATCAGCGCAATTCCGTCCATCACCGGCATCCGGATGTCGGTAATCACGACGTCTATGGACGCCCGGTTCAAGAGTTCCAGCGCCTCTGCCCCATCTTCGGCAAAATCGAACGTATAGGCATCCGGGAACAGGCGGTCGATCATCGCTCTAAGACCGAGCCTGATATTTTTCTCGTCATCAACGATAAGCACTTTTCTCATCCGCAGACAACCCTCCCGATAAAATCAAATAGGGCAGCTTTATCGTCACCCGGGTGTAAGTTCTCTCCTCGCTGTCCACGGTCAGTCCGTACTCGCTGCCGTAATGCATGGCGATCCTTTGCATCACATTGCGCAGGCCGATCCCTCTGCCTTCCTGCTCCCCGGATGGCCCGCGTCCATAGTGAGCCTGGAATCGAACGTCGTCCATAACGAGCTTCTCGCGCAGCTCGGCAAGCTTCTCCCCTGTCATGCCAGCCCCGTTGTCCGTCACCTCAATGTACGTCGATTCGTCCCCTCTCCAAGCGCAAATCCGAATCGCCATCCCCTCCCGTCGCGTGCGTTCCGTCCGCATGCCGTGCTTCACCGCATTTTCCACAAGGGGCTGCAGCGACATCTTCAGCATCTCCTGCTCCCGGTATCCTTCGGGAATATCCAGCTGCAGGTCGAGCTTATCGTCATAGCGCATATTCATAATGGCGATGTAGTTGCGGATGTGCTGCAGTTCGTCCCGAAGCTGCACGTACTCGCTCGACCACTTCAGGCTGTAGCGCATCAGCGCCCCGAGAGAGGTCAAAGCGTCCGAGATGGTGTACTGCGCCTCCACTTCGGCCAGCATCTTCAGATTTTCCAGCGTATTGTAAAGGAAGTGGGCATCGATCTGGTTTTTAAGGGCATGCAGCTCCGCCTCCTTCGTCGCCGCTTGTTTATTCACCGCTTCCACGATCAGCTCGTTCATTTTCTTCATCATCTGCCGAAAATGATGCGCAAGCTCACCTACCTCGCCGCCCGCATCGATATCGATCTGCACGTTCAGATCTCCCCGGCGCACCTTTTTCATCGAATCGCGCAAAATGTGCAGCTTTTTCAAGATCAGCGACTGCAAAAAATAAGTGATCACGGACAACAGCGCGATGAGCACGACCGCTGCGGCGATGAAGAGATTGCGTGTATGCCGAATTTGCGTCACCTGATTTTCCAGAGATATGACATTGAGCAGATAGGCGTCCATCTGATCGATCGGCGTCGTCAGGCACAAATACGGCGTGTCCCCGACCGTGAACGTAAAGCTGGCCCCTTCCTCATGAGGACGCTCCGCCCAATCGCGCCGAAGCCGCTCCAAGTCGATGTCCTTGAAAAAAGCGCTGCCCTTATCGGTGAATATTCGTCCCGAACGGTCGATGACCAGCATGCGGGACTGATCGTCTTGAAGAGGGCTGAACACCTTTTGAAAGAACTTATCGATTTTCATGTCCACCTCAAGAATGCCGACATGCCTGTCGCTCGGGTAATCAATTTCTTTCAACAGCGAGACATAGGTCGACGCAGCCCGGTTGTCCGCCGTGGCCCGGTTCATGATGTCTTTTTCATCCTCTAGAATCTCCCACCGCAATTCGCCCCGCTGCTCCAGCACGCTCTTGTACCACGGCCTGTTGGAGATTCGGCTTTCATGGAAAATCATCGGCCAGATTTCCATCGTATTCGGATTGTCCGTAAACAGGCGGACATTCGTAATGTTCGGGTTATTAAACATGAGCCTTTGCAAATTGGAGAACGACTTCGTATTGAAATCGACGAGCTCGGGAACCTCCAGATCGTCCGGACTATGTATATAATTCATCAGCTCTTTGTCCGCCGTGTAGAACTGTGCCGTGCGCAGCATAATTTCCATATTGTTCAAAATATACGCTTTCTCGCTGGACAGCGCATATTGATTTTTCTTGAGCGTATCTTGAATCGTATTATGATAAAAGCCGTTGAATATATACCATGAAAACAAAATGATAGGAATCAAAATAATGAAAATATACGCCCCGATCAGCTTGAACTGTATCGAAATGCGGTCCGTCAGTCGAGCAAGCTTCATGTTCCGCATGTTTTTCATCTCCGTTATCAACGTGTCGTTCCCCTATTGTAATACGGAAAGTAGAAAAAAGCCCGGAGCCCCCGGAAGCCGGGCTCGCGGGCCGAACCGCTCGAATTACTTCGCAAATTGCGCAATCTTTTGGCTGTTGGCCTCGAATTCTTTTTGCTGGTACGCTCTTACCTTCTCCCATCCGGCAGCCAGCCGATCCTTCTGGAACTTGTCGAAGAGCTGATCGAATTCCGCATCGGACTTGGCAAGCAGCAGCTTCGGCAGCGCCTTGCCCCAGAGCTGGGCAATCTTCGTGTTGGCGATCCCTTCGACGGAGTTGCCCGTCGGCACGATGTTATCGTATTGCGAGAAGCTCTTCGTCTTGCCACGGGTCCATGCTTCCGGCTGCTTGATCGGCTCGACACTGGGCGGCGCCCACTTGAGGTTCATGTTCGTATCCATCAGCATCCAGAACGTAAAGGAGGAGCCGTACTTCTTGTCGAAAGCGGAACGGTCTTTGTTCATCAGGTCGAGCACTTCGGGCTTGAACTGGTCTTTTCCGTCAATGGTATCGTAGCTAACGCCCTTCTCGCCCAAGAACAGATCCTTATTCCCTTCTTCGCTGATCAGGTAACTAAGGAACTTGATCGCTCTCGCCTTGTCTTTCACATCCTTGGAGATCAGCGTCACCGTCCAGCCGGCAATTCCCGGACCGGCCAACGTCGGCGGGTCCTGCTTCGCGTTAGCAGGTCCGTCGATGGCAATGTAGGCCGTGTTCGGATCTTTTTGATACAGCGAAATGTTCTGATTGGCCATATCCGAGCGTTGAAACAGCATGGCGAAGTAACGGCCTTGGGCGATCTTCTCCTCCATCTGCGGACGCTTGTCGATGAAAATGTCTTTGGCCAGCAAGCCGAGTTCGTTCGCTTGACGGAACGTCTTCAGCCATTTCATGAATTCGGGGTCGGTGTACCGGTCGTAGAGCTTGCCGTCTTTTTCGTAAGGAATGGCCAGAAAGTTAGCCAGCATCGAGGAATTCTGGTTCGCATCGAACAGCGAGTAGTTGCCGGTATCTCCAAACTCGCTCAGCCCCAGCGGAATGAGCGGCTGGCCGTTCACGCTCGGGAATTTCTCTTTAGCCGCCTGCAGCGCCTTCAGAAAGCCTTCCGGCGTTCTCATATCCGGCTGGCCGAGAGCTTCGTACATATCTTTGCGGACCATAAAGGTCTGGTTGGAAACGAAATTCTCCCCGTATTTCTTGTAATCCTGCGGGGAGGAGGACGCGTTCGGATACCCGTAGAAATGTCCGTCCTTCTGCGTGTACCAAGTGGTCTTGGCCGGGTCCGTCACTTTGAAGAAGTACGGGTCGTATTGCTTCGCCAATTCGTCCAGAGGCAGAACCATATTACCTTCGATCATTTTCTTGACCGCGTCTTCATACCACCCCAGCGTAATGAAATCGGGCAGCTTGCCGGAAGCGATCATCGTATTGAGCTTTTCGTTTTCGTTGCCGGCCGGAACAATAAAGTTGATGTTCACGCCCGTTTTCTTCGTGACGTATTGGGAGGTCGGATCGACGCCCCACTTGTTCGGAAACCAGGAGAAGTTCAAATACCAGTCGAACGTAATCGGCTTCGTGTCGGACTTCCAGCCCGGCTCGTCGGGATTTCCGGCCGGAGCCGCCGTGTCCGTGGAAGCGGTTTTCGCCTCTTTAGCCGGTTCGTTGCCGCGATCTGCGGAACAGGCGCTCACGGATACGGCCGTGACCAAGGCAAGCAGCATAGCGAGCGTTTTGCGCGGTTTATTCATACCCATCTGTGTTTTCCCCTTTTCTGTATTCAAAGTTATATGGAATCAGCCCTTGATCGAGCCGATCATGAAGCCTTTCACAAAATATTTCTGCAAAAACGGATACACGATCACAATCGGCAAGGACGTAATGACCATCGTCGCCAGCTTGATCGACTGGGAGGACACGGACTTCGCGATCGTGCCGGAGGTGGCGGCCATCATCTGATTGGAGCTGGACTGGGCCACGACTCTGTACAGATACGTCTGGATCGGTTGAAGCTCGCTTTTATTGATGTAGATCATTCCCGTAAAATAATCGTTCCACTGGTACACCCCGTGGAAAAGCGCAATCGTCGCAACGACGGGCATCGAAACCGGGAGAATGATTGAGCGGAAAATTTTGAAATCGTTAGCGCCGTCCAGCTTCGCCGCCTCCTCCAGCCCATCGGGAATCTCCCGGAAGAACGCCTGGAAAACGATCAGATCAAAGAAACTGAACATCGCCGGAATAATGTACACCCAGAAGCTGTCGAGCAGCCCCAGATCGCGAATGAGCAAGTACGAGGGAATGAGCCCGCCGCTAAAAAACAATGTGACTGTACCCAGCATCATATAGGCCCGGCGTCCGATCAGTTCTTTGCGCGAGAGCGCATAAGCCACCATAGCGGTAAACAGCACGTGAACAACCGTCCCGACGACCGTCTTGGCGACGGTCACGCCCATCGCCAGCATGATGCCGTCGTTGGCGAATACGGCCAGATAGCTGTCGAAGCTGAACAGGCGGGGCCACCAATAAATGCCGCCACGCATCGCGTCGTTGCCGTCGTTCAGGGAATTCACGAGCACATACCAGATCGGGTACAGCGTGACGAAGCAGATCGCGAGCATGAAGACATCGTTCAGCCGGTCGAATATAACCTCCCGCAGCGTTCTGCGGTTCATGGAAACCATCCTGCGATCCTCTCCTTTCCTAGAATAAGGACGTGTTGTTCAATCGCTTCGTGATGTAGTTCGCCGAGAGCAGGAGAGCGAGCGAAATGAACGATTTGAGCAAGCCTACGGCCGTTGCATAGGAGAAGCGGCTTTGCTTCAGCCCGACTTGATACACGTACACGTCGACGACGTTGCTTGCGCTCTCGTTCAACTGGTTTTTGAGCACGAGAATCTGGTCGAAGTTCGAATTCAAAATGCCGCTGACGGCAAGAACGAACAGGATGGTAATCGTGCCTTTGATCGCCGGGAGTGTCACGTAAATCATTTTCTGGAACCGGCCTGCGCCGTCGATCGTCGCCGCTTCGTACATTTCCGGAGAAACGCCGGAGATGGCGGCTAAATAAATGATAGCGGACCAGCCCAGCTCCTTCCATATGTCCGAGGTGACGATAATGGTCCAGAAATACCCGGGCTCGGCCAAATAGCTGATCGGTTCCTCGATCAGGTTCATCGTCAGGAGCAGCCGGTTGACGATCCCGACGTCGGCCAGCCAGGTCGCCAGGATACCTCCCAGAATGACCCAGGACAGAAAATGGGGCAAATACGAGATCGTTTGCACCGCCTTCTTGTAGCGTACGGAGCGCAGCTCGTTCAGGAAGAGCGCGAAGACGATCGGCAGCGGGAATCCGAAGAGCAGCTTGAGCACGCTCATCCCGATCGTATTTTTGACCACATCGGCCAAGCTGTCGTCTTCCAGAAACGCTTTGAAATGCTCCAGTCCCACCCAGGGCGCTGCGGAAATCGGCGCCGTGATATTGAAATCCTTGAAGGCAATGACAATGCCGTACATGGGGACATAGTGGAAAACGACGATCCATAGGACGCCAAGCAGCGCCATGACTTGCAGATGACGCTGTCCGTAGAGCCTGCGAAGCAGCTTGGACGCTGAACGGCTCAGGGCTGCCGGCTCCTGCTGCCGAATCGGCGTATCTGTGTTAGAGCTCAAATCTACTGCACCTCCGGCTCGCACGTTCGTAATGTAAGCATTTTCATCTCTTTCATTGTAGAGGGCCGCCGCTTCCGGCGTAAGGAGGAAAATTTCAGCTGGGGTTGCTTTTTTTCGGGTTTTGTTCATCTTGGGACAAGCAAGTCAAATTCTTCATAATTTCTTAACGTAATCATTCATTCCCCTTTACACAACTTGCCTATAATCGAGTTGTCCAATTCTAGTGGAGGTGCTTATTTATAATGAAAAAGGCTTTTAAAGTCTTAACCAGCCTCGCGGTCACCGGCAGCCTGCTCGCAACCGGCACGGGATTCGTTACCGAGCCTGTACCTTCGGCTTATGCGGCGGAAACCGCGCAAGCTCCATCCGTCTACATTGCACCTATCGACCGAGCGAAATTTTTAGCCGGAAGCCTCTTCGACTTCCGTGTGGAATTAAATCACCTGACGGCGATGCCGTCGTCCGTCAGCATTACGGTGAACGGCAAGGAGGCCGAGCAATTTTTCGGCAAGCCTTTTGTCAAAACCAACACGGACAAAAGCCAGGAGTTCACGATCCGGGATGTCAAAATCAATGAGCCCGGCACCTATGAAGTTGCCGTCAAAGCCGACAACGGCTTGGCGAAAACCGTGAAATACGAAGTCGTGCTGGCCGACCAAGGCGGCAAAAAAGCGAAAAACGTCATCCTGTTCGTCGGCGACGGCATGGCTTTCCCGGATGTGACGATGTCCCGCATCATGTCCAAGGGGATCACCGAGGGCAAATACAACGGCTTGCTCGAAATGGATAAATTCGATCAGCGCGCGGTCGTGACGACCTCCGGCATGGATGCACTGGTGACGGACTCCGCCAACAGCGCCAGCGCGTACAATACCGGCCACAAGTCCGCGGTCAACGGCCTGGGCATTTACCCGGACAATACGGAAAGCTCGCTCGACGATCCGAAGGTCGAGACGTTGGCGGAAATGCTGAAGCGCACCCGCGGCATGTCGGTCGGCGTCGTCTCGACGTCCGAGATCGAAGATGCGACGCCTGCCGCTGTCGTCTCCCATACGCGCCGCCGTTCGGACAAGGCAGATATCGCCGAAATGCTGTACAAGCTGCAGCCGGAAGTGATTTTGGGCGGCGGATCGGCTTATTTCCTCCCGAAATCGACGCCGGGCTCCAAACGGAAGGACGAGAAAAACCTGTTCGATATGTTCCAGCAAAAAGGCTACACGATCGCGGAGAACGCCACCCAGCTGAAAGCGGCAAATGCGCCGGACAAGCTGCTCGGCCTGTTCCATACGTCGGACATGAGCGTATACTACGACCGCTCGACGAACAACAAAGCGGAGCTGAAGTCGTTCACGGATCAGCCGAACCTGTGGGACATGACGCAAAAAGCGCTCGATACGCTCAGCAAAAACGACAAGGGCTTCTTCCTGATGGTTGAAGGTGCAAGCATCGATAAGCAGCTTCACCCGCTGGATTGGGAGCGGGCGGCTTACGATACGATCGAGATGGATAAAGCGATCGGCGTAGCCAAGCGCTTCGCCGAGCAGAACGGCGAGACGATGATCGTCGTCACGGCGGATCACTCGCACTCCGTCAGCGTCGCGGGCACGTATTGGGAAGGCGACGGCAAGTCCGGTCGCGAAGCATTCCGCACGTATGAGGATTCCAAATTCCCGACGTATGTCGACGGCAACGGCGACGGCTTCCCGGACCATCCGGACGTAGACCGCAAGCTGGCTGTCGTATTCGGGTCCTACCCGGATTACTACGAAGATTACAAATTCGATCCGGTGCCGACTTCCCCGTCGGTGAAAAACAAAGAAGGACGCTATGTCGCCAACCCGGCGAAGCTGGCCAATCCCGACGATCCGAACCGCGACCGTTTCCTGCGGCAAGGCACCGTTAACCCGACGACGGAAAGCGTAGGCGTGCATACGGCCGATGATGTGCCGCTGATGGCCTACGGCCCAGGGTCGCAATATTTCAAAGGCACGATGGATAACACCGATGTGTTCTTCGGCATGGCTAACGCGCTTGGCCTGAACGTATCCGATGCGAAATCGGACGGCAAAAACTGGGTTCCGCTGGCCAACTTCGTCAACATGATGGGCGGTACGGTGAAGTTCAACGCGTCGACAAGAGAAATTACGATCCAAGTTAACGACAGCACGGTTGTTTTGAATCTGAACAGCGGCAAAGCGACCAAAAACGGCAAGGATGTTACATTGGAGCATAAATTCGAGAACGGCACGACGTTCGTGTCCGGCAGCTCGATCCTGGAAGTGCTCGCGAAGTAAGCAAGGCGTGTGAGAGATCAAACGATATACGGAAATTACGGAGTGAATGGAGGCGTTACCCATGCGGCTTGAACCAAGAGGCATGACCGCCTTAACCGTCGGCCTGATCGCCGTTACGCTCCTCGTTCCCGGCTGCAATCAACCGGTTCCCCTGTCTTCCGGGGGGCCGGTTGATTCTTCCGTTTCGGCGGAAACGTCCGCCCCGGCGGCGGAGACTTCGGCTGCCGGAGTGCAGCCGAAGCAGGCAGGCGCAGGAGCGGAGGCCGCCGGCGCGGGAGAGGCCGGCAAAGCCGCTCAGCCAGCGGCGACGGCGGATGCAGGGCAAGCGGGCGGCGGGCAGAACGCGGCTGCCGGAGCCCCGCAGGCAAGCACGAGCGCAGGCGCAGTGGGCAGTGCAGCGGCAGTGGCTACCGTGCCCGCAGGCACGGCCCCAGCGGGCGATGCAGCCAAGGGAAGCGCAGCGGCTCCCGGCGGCCTCCTTCCGGCAGCCGCGGCCGCCAAGGGCGCATCCGCGGCTGCCGGAAGGAAGCCGCCGCAAGAGAAGCCGCCTGCCGCCGAACAGGCGGCGGCCAAGCAAGCTAAGCCCGAGACGACGAAAAATATCGTGAAGGAAGCGGGCAAAACGCCTGTTTTGACGTTCGAGGACCTGTATTCCGAGATGACGGTGCGCGGCGTGAAGCTATCGGATCAAGTGAATCAGTTTGCTGGAAAAAAAGTGGAAATGACCGGTTTCATGGCCCCGCCGTTGACCGCCAAAGTCAACTTTTTCGTGCTGACCAAAGTCGCGCTCACCGTCTGCCCGTTCTGCTCGACCGATGCGGACTGGCCGGCGGATATCGTCGTCGTCTTTATGCCCAAGGGCAAGGACGTGACGCCGACGGAGCATCAGGTCAAAGTGACGGGCACGCTCAGCGTCGGCTCGCAGACGGACGAAGAGACTGGCTTCGTCAGCCTGATCCGCATCAACGCGGACAACGTGGAGGTGCTGAAGTAATGCTGCATGTCGAGAACTTGACCAAGTCGTATCCCCTTCCGGGCAAGCGGCAGGTGCACGTGCTGAACATCGCCTATTTTGCCATGAACGCAGGCGAACGGGTGGCCTTGGTCGGACCGAGCGGCTCGGGCAAAAGCACCCTGCTTCAGCTCATCGCCGGCATCCTGCGACCTACAAGCGGCACCATCCGCCTGCTGGACCGGCAGCTCGAACGGCTGAGCGAAGCGGAGCTGGACCGTTTCCGCGCGCAGCATATCGGCTACGTGTTCCAGAGCTTCAACCTGCTGCCGGGCTTTACCGCGCTGGAGAACGTGTTGGCGGCCATGCAGTTCGGTAAAACCATCCCGGCCAAGGCGCAAAAGCAGCGCGCCGGCGAGCTGCTGGCGCAGGTCGGCCTTGAGCACCGACTTCACCACAAGCCGGGCCAGCTCAGCGGCGGCGAGCAGCAGCGCGTCTCCATCGCGCGGGCGCTGGCGAACCGCCCGGCCCTTGTGCTGGCGGACGAGCCCACGGCCAGTCTGGACCACGCCAATGCGGAGCAGGTGTTTTCGCTGCTGGCCGAAGCCTGTGAACAGAACGGGACGGCCCTGCTGCTCTGCACCCACGACCCGGAGCTGGCCGGCAGATTGGACCGCGTCGTGAGCCTTCGGGAGCTTTCCATTTACGATACCAGAGAGGTCGGGTAATTCATGTCTTTGCTGCACATGGCTTGGCGCAACCTCATGAACCGGCGGGTCCAAACGCTCATCACCGTCATCGTCGTAAGCATCGGCGTCGCGATGACACTCAGCATCATGATGCTCTCCGCAGGCATCAAGCAGGGCATCGTCAAAGCGAGCGAGCCGTTCGGCATGATCGTCGGCTCCAAGGGCAGCGCCAACCAGCTTGTGTTCAACACGATCTTTTTGATGGACAATCCTTTGGCGAATATTTCGCTGGAGTATTACCGTTCGCTCGAAAACGATCCCCGGGTCACGCAGGCCGTTCCGTTTGCGCTCGGCGACAATTATAAAGGGTTCCGGCTCGTCGGCACGACCCCTTCCTTCTTCATGCTGAAAGGGAAGCCCAGCGACCTGCCTTATTTCCGGCTCGCGGCCGGGCGGCTGTTCGACAAGCCGTTCGAAGCGGTGCTTGGCGCCAAGGTCGCCAAGGAAACCGGGCTAAAGGTCGGGGACCGGCTCATTTCCGGTCACGGCGTGGCCAAATCTTTGCAGCACGACGAAGGCCACAAGGACCATCCTTACACGGTCGTCGGCATCCTGCACAGCGTATCGGCCCCTTCGGATCAAGGGATTTACGTTAGCATGGACAGCTACTGGATCAGCCATGAGCATGCGGGAGAGCAAAAGCACGAGGAAGACGAGCATGGTGTAACCGCCGCCTTGGTGAAGCCGCGAAGCTACGTGGATCTGATGAAGATGTATCAGGAGATCAACCAGGGCAAAGAGGCGCAGGCGGTGTTCCCTGGACAAGTCATCGCCAAAATCTTCGATATGATGGGCAGCGGCGAACAATTTTTGACATATATCAGCTACGTCGTTCTGGGCATGGCCGGGCTGACCGTCGTTCTGGCCCTGTACGGGTCCACCGTGGAACGGAGACGGACCGTCGCCATCCTGCGCGCTATCGGCGCAAGCCGCAGCGCTGTCGTCACGATCGTGCTGCTCGAATCCGTGCTGGTGGTCGTCTTCGGCTGCGTGCTCGGCACGGCGCTCGGCGGCGGACTCACCTGGCTGTTGTCGGACTACATCGGCTCGCAAATATCCGTGACCGTCGCGATCGCGTACAGTTGGGACGCAGCTGCCGTTATCGGAGGCGTTGCGCTGCTGGGCATGATCGCGGGCATTCTCCCCGCCGTCAGCGCCTACCGGACGGAAACAGCCCGTTATTTGCACACGGCATAATCAAGCTCATTAAAACGACCATCGCCCTCGCTTCAGCTCGGAAAAGGCTGAAAGAGGGCGATTCGTCGTTTTAACGCTGCAGTAGCGCCGTTATTTTTTTCTCAAAAGTGGCATCGTCGGCAGCACCGGTAATTTTATCCGCGATCATTCCGCTGCGGTCCACCAGATACGTTGTCGGAATCGGCACGATACGGTACGCCTGAGCCGTCTCCGCCCGTTCATCGAGCAGCACCGGAAACGACAGACCATGCTCCGAAACGAACTCCCGGACGGATTCGACACGATCCTTGGCCGTAATGTTGACCGCCACAAACTCCACCCGGTCCTTATACCGCTCATACAGCCGTGCCAACGCCGGAGCCTCCGCTTTGCACGGCTCGCACCACGAGGCCCAGAAATTAATGATCAACGGCTTGCCGCGAAATTGCTCCGACGTATACGTTTGTCCGTCCAATGCCGAGAGCGTGAAAGCGGGCGCCTGGGCTCCAATCTTTGCCGCCGTCCCGGCACGAGCCGGGAGCTTGGAATACAGCGCCAAGGACACCAGCGCGACCACAAGCAGCAGCACCCCTTTTGTTTTCATCGTTTCACCGTCCGTTCTTGTCCAGCCTGTCCCCTTTATTGTACCGTACGAGTGTTTTCCGAATGTCAACAAAAATGTTTGTAAAATAACGTTCTACAATGGTAAAATCAGGTTGATACTTCAGCTTATAGGAGGAAAATATGGCCAGGTTTCGTTTACTACTTGCTATTCCCATATTTTTTATTGCTATCGTCGGCGTTCTGATCCTTTTTACCGATCCGATCGCTCCCATGAGATGGTACCTGAGCCCTCAATACAAAAAAGAAGCGAACGCGTTCCTCAGCGCCGTTTCCGGTGGAGATTACGAAAAGGCTTCGAATTCTTGGAGCCGCATGCGCCGACAAGACACCGAAACAAACGCCCAGGCCAAAACGCAATGGTCTTCGGAAATGCAAAAGCTGAAGGAACAAGGCTTTTACCCCGTCGAATACGGCAATTTGAAGGTCCCCTACGATCGGGAACATATAGATGGCCGCGCCCATATCACATTTATGGAAGACGGAAAGCGCCAATCGTATGACGTCACTCTGAACTTCGACGTAAACGGCGTGAATCAGGCTTGCATTTTCCCTTCCCAGACGAAGCATACGGAGGCTTGGAACAAGATCAACTGCCATTATTGAGCCGTGTTGAGACGGGTGAAACCAAATTATCTTTCGTTAGATCTAGAAATCCGCATGCTGTCCAGTAGAGAAGGAGCAGAAAAGCAAATGAAAAAACTTTTACTGTTGGCATTGTGCCTCTCTTTGACCGGATCGACAGCGGCTTACGCCTACCCACCCCAGAACGATCCGCCTGGCATAAGGAACAAGTCGAATGACGTTATGGATTATTTTTCTGTCGAAGCCTCGAAAGAGGGCAGCTTCTTCTTTACATCCGGGGACGGAAAAGAGGAGCTGAAACCCGGTGTAGACGGTTCGATTTATCGGGTCGTGATCAGTTCCAACGCGGATGCCGCATTTACAGCCGTGTTTCCGGATGGTACCGAACAAGCATTTGAAATGGACAAATCCCATAACGGATACTTGGTGATTCCGGTTGAGTCCGGCGTCAAGTCGCTGAAAATTAAAGTTGGAACGGACGGAACGCGAACGGTCAAGGCCAACTTGCACCAGTATCGCGTACATACGGAAAAAAATAATTTCATTTACAATTATAAAAAATGGAAGAAAAGAACGAAGTAAGCCCGGACATAGACATAAGTTTAAAGGGGACCGTCATACGGCCCCCTCCTCATTTCCAAGCAATCAAGCTGTTTCTGTCGGATCAGACCTCGCGTATCGCCACATAAATTTCGACCTCGGCATCGCCGGGGTCAAAGCCGCGCGCATCGTATACTTCGAAGTCGCCCGTATAGGCGCGCTCGTACGAAGACGTCTCGAACCACGCCCAGATGCGCTGCCACGCCTCGGTCACGACGCGGGCGACCGGGCCCCGCTCGCTTTTGAACACGACGTACCGTGCCTGCGGAACCGCCTCTACGGCCAATCCTTCCGGCGCCGCCTCCTTCGCCCACGCATGCCCGATCAGCACCGTGTAAGCTCCGTTCACGTCGCTCTCGTAATCCGTGTACAGCACGTAGGTGAAATGCGGCTCGCTCACCCCAGAGATGTTCGCAGCAAAAAAATCGTTCCACAGCCGCGGAATCGCTCCGTCCGGGCCGGTTTCGCGCTGATTCGTCGTTCGGGCGCTCACGCCGACAAGGTTCATTGCGGGTTTGGAAGCAAAGCTCGTCTCCATAGGTTCGTCCTCTTTTCATCGTATAGTTGCCATCAAGTCATCGTGATGTTCTGTAACTTTCTTTTCTTAGTATACGATGCCAAATTGGACAGCACCCTGTCATAGTTCTGCGTATTGCGCGACAATCTTTTGCGCCCGGTCCCTAAGCTCCCTCGCCATAAACGCCGGCTCGTCGATTCTCACCTTGTCCCCGAAGCTGAGCATCCAACCGTAAAACCACTCGTTGGCCGGATAACTGCCGCGGATGCGGGTCGAACCGTCCGGCAGCCGCTCCGCCTGCTCTGTCGGAAACGTATCCTCCACCCGGTCGCGGACTTCCGGACCAAAGGTCAACACCACATCACAAGCGCCGGGCTCCGACCATTCCGGCTGCCAGGAATACGAGTCCAGGGCCGGCGCCGGCCGCGGCTCGAAACGCTCCTCCGTCACGCGCAGCTCCCGGACCCGGGACAGCCGGAACACGCGAAATTCGCCCCGCAGCGTGCAGTAGGCATGCAAGTACCACAGGTAGCCTTTCAGGATAAGACCGATCGGCTCCACGGTCCGTTCGGTTCCCGCTCCATCCAGATTCGTATAGCGAAACGTAACCGTGCGCTGTTCTCTGATCGCGGTTCTTAGCGCCTGAACCCTCGCCCTTGCCGACGCGCTTTGCCCCCACGGATTGAAGTCGAGCGTCAGCGGCGCTCCGCCCTGCTCCAGCAGCTCCCGCTCCGTCGGCTGCAGCATCGTTTTTACTTTTTCCAGAAGATTGGAAACCGACTGATCGTCGAACGCCGTGCGTATGCCTTGAACCGCCGCCAGCATAGACAACAGCTCGTCCAGAGCCAGAAATTGACGGCTGATCGTAAACTGCTCCATAATCTCAAAACCGCCGGTCGTCCCCTGATGCGCGACGATCGGAATGCCCGCCAGGCTAAGCGCCTCGATATCGCGGTAAATCGTCTTGGTGGATACCTCAAACCGGTCGGCCAGTGCTTTGGCGCTGAGCCTTTTTCGATTCAGCAGCAGCACGGTGATGGCCAACAAACGATCCGTTCTCAGATGCTCCGCCCTCCTGCCGCGTCATTACGGGAAGCTGTCATCGTTCGTCAACAGCCCCTCCGCCGCCTTTTACGATCATTATAACAGAAAGGACGGCTGGGGCCGATGGCATCTACTTATTCCCTTCCTCCCCGGTAACGCAATACACGGACATCGAGCGGATTTTCGGCACGGCGATGCTGTCCAGCACGTTCAGACGAATCCGATCCGTACGGACCGGAGCAAACCGGTCGATCTTCTTGTGGCCGACCGCACTGCCTCGGACGAGCTCAACCCACTGTCCGTCCAGCATCGCTTCCAACGAATATTCCCGGATGCGCTCGCCATACCGGATGTCTTCCATGAGCACCGCATGATCCAGCTCCATAGGTTCGTCCAGCACCAACTCCGCCGCGCCTTCGGCGTCCTTCACCTCGGCGAGCGGGCTGCCAAAACGGCGGCGGATCTCCTCCCCGAACGCCAGTACTCGCTCCACATCCGCCTCCGGCAGCAGCCCCCGCCGATTCGGAGCTACGTTCAGCAGCAGCGTCGCTCCGTGCCCGACCGAGCGGTAATACACGTCCATGAGCTCCTCCAGGCTCAGCAGGCGAGCTTCGTCGTCCGGATGCCAGAACCAGTGATTCTTGCGGATCGGCACGTCGCACTCGGCAGGCAGCCAATCCGGCGTCTCCGGCAGCCAGTTCACGGCGGCCTCGGTGAACATGCTGACCCGGGCCGTCTCGGCCGTGTTCCAGCACGGATACGGCGCGACGCCGTCCTCGTTCCCGACCCATCGGATCGTCGGGGCCCCCATGTTGAAAATCATCGCGTCCGGCTGATGCCGTTTGACGAGCGCGATGATGCGCGGCCAATCGTACTCCCGGCCCTCGGACCCGGCCCCGTCGAACCATACCTCGGCGAGCGGTCCGTACTGCGTCAGCAGCTCGGTCAGCTGCTCGGCGTAGAAGTCATCGTAAGCCGCGCGATCCCGATAGCAGGCCGCATTCCGGTCCCACGGCGATACATAAATGCCGAATCCGAGCCCCTCGCTTCGGCAGGCCTCCGCACAAGCGCGCACGACATCGCCGTTCCCGTCAAGCCACGGGCTCGACTTCACCGAATAGTCCGTCGTCCGGGTCGGCCATAAGCAGAAGCCGTCATGGTGCTTCGCGGTCAATATAAAATAGCGGAACCCGGCCTGCTTCGCGGTCCTTACCCACTGGTTGGCATCCAGTGCTGTCGGATGGAACCGCTCGGGCGAGTCCGAGCCGTCGCCCCATTCCTGATCGCAAAACGTATTGATGCCAAAATGGCAAAACATCCCCATCTCCATATCCTGCCAGCGGAGCTGCTGCTCCGTCGGTACGGCTAATAAAGGCTCATGCTTCATCATGCCGGCACATCTCCTTCCGCTTCTTCGAATTTCCGGGCACCCTCGCAGCCAAGCCCGCTCTGCCACTCCCTTGGAGGAGTACAGGCGGGCTTGGTTCGTCAGCCGGATTACTTCTGACCCTTGGCTTTATAGCTCTCGTTCATTTCCTTGATGTGGCTTTGATAGCCCGGGTCGTCCTTCATCGTCTTGACGAATTTGTCCCAATCGTCGATCGTCGCTTTTCCGATAATAACGTTGATCATCATATCGTTGATCTTTTTGTTCCAGTCGGCTCCTTTTTCCTTGAACGGCGCCGATTTCGGCAGCCCGAACTCCGGATTCGGCTCGGATTGTCCCGCGATCGTATCGACCAGCTTTTTATTGTATTCCAGTACGTCAGACGGCATGCCCGGCACGCTGGCGCGCAAATACTTGTTGTAATAGCCGGTTACCCATTGGCCCGTAGAGTCGCCCGAATAGCCTTTCTTCTTGCCATCTTCCGTTTGTGTGACCGCGCCGTCCGCGCCGATGGTGAAGTCCGTATCCTTGATGCCGTATGTTCCCAGATTGTAGCCTTCCTCGGTAGCCGTATAATCGTACACTTCCAGAATGCGCTTCAGCTTCTCCTCGCTCACTTTCTTGCTGACGAGGAATTGGCCGTAATAGCCGATAGCCTGCTCGTAATGCGCTTTGCCGTCGGCAGCTTTCGGAATCTCATAGGCCACCAGGTTGGCGTTCGGATTCGCTTTTTTCAAGTCTTGATTGAATTTATAGGCGTCGGAGACGTTCGTGATCGCCGCACCGGCTTTTCCTTGAACGAGCATGTCGCGCACCTGCTGGCTCTTCATGACCGGCAGATCCGGCATGATGCCTCCGGATTGGAACGTTTTGTTCCAGAACTGCATCGCCTCTTTCGCCTGCGGCGTCATCCAGTTCGGGGTGATGCTGCCGTCCGCGCCTTTCTGCCAGCCCGTTCCCGCGCCGAACATACTGATCAGATACCCGGCCGGGCCCGGCGAACCGAAGAGCGCCAATCCGTACGTATCGGCCTTGCCGTTGCCGTCCGGGTCGTTCTTCGCGAAGGCCGTAAGCACGTTATACAGCTCATCCATTGTCTTCGGCGGCTGCATGCCGAGCTTTTCAAGCCAGTCTTTGCGCAGCACGAGCGCCTCGGAGCCGTCCAGCGGACGCACCCGCGGCAGCGAATACAGCTTGCCTTTAATGGAGGCGTTATCAAAAACGTTTTGCGGATATTTGGATAAGTTCGGGTAATTTTTGATATACGGCGTCAGTTCCCAGAACGCGCCCTTGTCGATCGCATTCAGGAAGCTCGGCGTCGTGTTGAAGTCCTCCACGAACATCACGTCGGTAATGTCGCTCGACGCCAGCAGCACGTTCAGCTTTTCCGTAATGTTGTTGGCCGGGATGTAATTGATTTTCAGATTGACGTTGAATTTCTCGCCGATCTTCTTGAGCCCTTCCAGCTCCCCGGTCGGCGCCGCGCTGAACGCGATCGTCGTGACGGTGATATCCATCGGCTTGCCGGATTTGCCGTCCCCTTGAGCTGCCGGAGCGTCGGACGGCTTCCCGCCGCAGGCGGCGAGCGAAGCGACCAGGGCGACCGATACGGCGCCTGCTGCGATTGTTTTCATCGTTTTCATTCAAGATGACCTCCCTTAAGTATGTTTCCGGATGCGAGGCGAATGTTTCTTTTATCGGTGAACGGCCGGACACGGTCAGACTACAATGCATCAGCCTTTGACCGAGCCCACCATCATACCCTTGACGAAATACTTCTGCAAAAATGGATAAATCACAACGATCGGCAGCGAGGAGATGACGACGGCAGCCATTTTGATAACATCCGGCGGCACGGTCTGCTCGCTTTGGATCATGGCCGCGACGCTCGGGTCGGCTACCTGCGTGGACGCCTGAATCAGCAGCAGTTGGAGCAGCACCTGCATCGGCCGCAGCGAGTCGTCGTTAATGTACAGCACCGCGCTGAAATACGTATTCCAGTACGCCACTGCAAAAAACAGTCCGAAAGCGGCCAGCGCCGGCAGCGAGAGCGGCAGCATGACCCGGAAGAAGACGCCGATGTCCGAGCAGCCGTCGATGTTGGCGGCCTCCTCCAATTCGGCGGGCACGTCCTGATAGAAGTTCTTCATCAAGAACACGTACCAGGCCCCGGTCAGCACCGGCAAAATGAGCGCCCAGATCGTATCGGTAAGGCCCAGGCTGTCCACAAGCATATAGTTCGGAATCATCCCCGGCTGAAACAGCATCGTGAGCAAAATCGCCACGAGGAAAAACTGCTTGCCCTTGAGCCGCTTGCGTGACAGCACATACGAGAGCGAGCTGGTCACCACAAGACTGAGCAGGGTACCGACGACGGCCAACACCGCACTGATTCCCATCGACCGGATGAACGTCCCTGTCGACAAGATGTACCGGTACGAGTCAAGACTCCATTTTTCCGGAAAAATAACGACCGACTTCGTCACGTACTCGTTCGCGTCGGTGAACGAGACGATCACCACATACAGAAAAGGCAGCAGCGTCAGCAGCGAGATGACGGTCAACAGCACGTAATTCGCCGCTTGAAAGAAACGGTAAGAGGCCGATGCTTTCATGTTAGTAGAGCCCCTCCTCTCCGAAACGCTTCGCGAGACGGTTGGCCGTAACGACGAGGATGAGACCGACGACGGATTTAAAGACGCCGACGACGGTTGCATAGCCGAACCGGCCGTTCAGGATGCCTACGCGGTAGACGTAGGTGTCGAACACGTCGGCTACGCTGGATACCGGCGCACTCGCCATCAGGTAAATTTGCTCGAAGCCGACCTCCAGTACTTGTCCGAGCCGCAGGATGAACAGCACGATGATCGTGCTGCGGATGCCCGGCAGCGTAATGTTCAGCATTTGCTTCCAGCGGTTCGCCCCGTCGATCTGGGCCGCCTCGTACAGTTCCTGGTTAATGGCCGTAAGCGCCGCGAGGAAAATAATCGTCCCCCAGCCCGCTTCCTTCCAGATGCTCTGCGCGGTCAGCATGAGCCAGAAGCCGTCCGGGTTCGTCAAGAAAGCAATCGACTTGCCCCCGGATTCCGTGATCAATTGGTTGACCACGCCGGTGCCTTGGCTGAGCAGCAGGAAGCAGATGCCCACGATCACGACCCAGGATAAAAAGTGAGGCAAGTAAATAACCGTTTGCACGAATTTCTTAAAGAACAGCGCGCGCACTTCGTTCAGCAGCAGCGCCAGCACGATCGGCATCGGGAAGAAAAATAAGATGTTCATGAAGCTGATCCCCATCGTGTTGCGGAACAAAATCCAGAAGTCGGGGTTCGAGAAAAATTCCTGAAAATATTTGAACCCTACCCATTCGCTGCCCCAGAAGCCGCTCCAAGGCGAGTAATCCTTGAAAGCCAGAGCCAATCCCCAAATCGGGAAATATTTAAAAACGAGAAAAAACAGCAATCCCGGCGCCGCGAGCAAGTATAAGCCTTTGTCTCTTCGCAAAGCGACCGCCCATTCCTTGATGAAGCCGTTTGTCTTCGGCCCGGCTCCGTTCTTCCGCAAGCCGGCCGGAACGTTCGTACCGCGAACTGCTTCCGTTTCGGATGAACCCATGCTTCCACCTCCTGCGTTGTCAGATCAATCCGTCTTCGATCGAATATGTCTGCATCGTACAGCGAAGCGGAGATGGCAGCAAGGCTCAATTCTTGGGGCGGTTTCCGGGCAAAAAAGGAGCATCGCCCCTCGCGACAGATGCCGAAAAGACGCGCCGGTGCACGATTTACAAGCGTCATGCCCACTTCTTATCTTCGCCGGCAATATAAAAAATGAGCATGACCGCAGCCCGTGTTTTCCTCCCTATGGTTGAGTTTTCCAGCCGAAAGGTCTATAATCAGTACTGCTTTCATCTATGATTCTACTACATACATCTGGGAGGCAACATTGCATGAAATCTGGAACATGGAACAAGTGGAAACGCGGTCTGGCCGGAGGCTTGTTCGCCGTCACCACAATGCTCGGAACCGTCGTACCCGCACTGGCGAACGAAGCGCCACAGGCTGCGCCTCAGATCAGTCCATGGTCGATGGGCGTACTGAACGAAGGGGAAAAATACGGCATTTTCCCGCTGTCTTGGTACTATGACGGAACCTTTCAAAAACCGATCACTCATGATAGATTTCAATCGTTAGTGCAAGCGGCCGGAGCGAAGCTGGATGCGCTGGGATTAAGCAAAAAGGGCGAGTTCACGCTGCCATCGGGAACCGCAACGATTACTAGAGACACCGTTCTCCAATCTTTGTTCGGTTTGTTAAAGCAATACGAGCTGCCGGCAGCCTTCGAGATGGATAAGGACGCTGAGCCGATTGCGTATTTGCAGAAGAAAGGCATCGTCCAAGGAACGGGCAGCGGTTTGGAGTTGGATCAACCGTGCACCGTCGAACAGGCGGTCGTGTTGGCCAGCCGGGTCATCGAATATGCCTACGAAACTGCCGACGGCGGGGCAAAAGGGCTTTTCTGGAAAGTGACCAGGGGGAACAATACGATGTATTTGTTCGGATCGATTCATCTGGGGATTCCGGAGATGTATCCGCTGCGGAAGCAAGTCAAGGATGCGTTCCAATCGTCCGACGCTCTGCTGGTCGAAGTGAATCTCATGGGGGACGACACGGCTGGATTGGAGTATTTCACCAGTCTGACGAGCTATAACGACGGCACGACGCTGAAGGATCACGTATCCAAAGAAACCTATGAAAAGCTGGAGCGCGTAATCGACAAATTGGGACTGCCCAAACAAGCCTTCGATCAGCTTAAGCCTTGGGTGATCAACTCCAACCTGTCCCTTACGGCGCTTATGAAATCTCCTGAGGAGTTGGCGCAGGCTACCGCTTTGGGTGTCGATATGCACTTCCTATCGAGCGCCAAGCTGGCCGGAAAACCGGTTCAGGAGCTGGAAGGGTTCAAGCTGCAAGGCGATGTTCTGAGCAGCGCGTCTCCGCAAGAGCAGGAGAAAGAACTGAATGCGATGCTGGACCACCTGTTGACGCCTGACGCCAGTGCTCCGGACATGGCTGCGCAGTTCAAGCAATGGCAGCAGTTGTGGGCCAAGGGGGACTTGGACGGCTTTAGCCAATCCTTCTCCGCTTCTTCCCAGCAGTTTAACCAAAGCGGGCTGGCTCAAAGGCTGCTCGGGGAACGGGACAAGAACATGACGAAAAAACTGGTGGAATTGTTGGAGAAAGACGGTAAATCCACTTATTTTGTCGTCATCGGTGCGGCGCACTATGCGGTGAAAGATATGGTTCTCGACCAATTGAAGCAAAAAGGCTACGACGTGCAATTTATTCAATAACACTAGGCGATAAAGAGCCGCCCCGTATCGAAACCGATTCGATATGGGGCGGTTTCTTGCTATTCGTCATTCGGATTCGCGAAAGAAAGACGTGACTTCAAAGAGCAGGCCGCCAAGGGCCGTAAAGTACAAGGTGTAACCGCCTCTCATTTTTCTGGGACCGTGATCCGTATGAATATTGGCGGCAGCGAGCTTGGCGTAGAACTCATCTACCTCGGCCATCGTTTCAACATAAAAACCGAGATGGAAATCCTTCGGGTAAGTGACGGTCTCCTCCTGAAAACGGCTCAAAACCAGAGTAAAGCCCTCTCCATCGCTCATCACGGCGAGAGCGTCGCCTTTCTGGCCGAGCAGTTGAAAGTCGAATAAGCTCCGGAAGAAATCCGTTGCTTCGGACAGATCGTTAACGCAAAGATTTAAGTGGTTCAGTTTCATAAAGTTGCCTCCTCGTATAACTTTGACTCTACCGCAGGGCAGAATATGCACCTTATCGCAGGTGTTCACCAGGATCACCTTTTAATCTAATTATATTAGATTAATCTAATAGTGTTAGAATAATCGAATATGGTATACTTGTCAACGGAAAGGGTGAATTCTCATGGCTAGGAAAAGGATCTCTCCCCCGGACTCCATCCTGGGTTGGCCGGAGGCGGAAGCCGCGCATATTCCGCTCGACCGGGTTCGTATCCTTCAAACCGCGCTGCAGGTGCTGGATGAGATCGGCCTGAAGGAACTCAGCATGCGCAAAATCGCAGACAAGCTGCAGGTCAAAACCGCCTCCTTATATTATCATTTCAGAGATAAAGAACAGTTGATGCAATTGCTTTCGGATAAAATCAGCGGGGAAATGGTTTGGCCGGAGGCGTCGCTGCCATGGAAAGAGCAGGTTTTGCAATGGGGAATTCAGTTCAGGAAAGTCCTTCTTCAGCACCGGGATGCGGTAGAGCTGTTCAATCTTACCATCGGGGTGGGCTATCAGCGTCTAACGCAAATTGAAAAGCTCTATCAGCTCTTCGTCTCGGCTGGCTTCGCGGACCCTCAAATCCCGTGGATCGCGTCCATGCTGAAAAACTATGTGCTGGGATTCGTGGCCGAAGAAACTCGGCTTCACGCTTTTGCCGGGGAAGAAGATCATGCTTCGTTTGAAGCGATGGGCGAGCAGTACAGCCGGTTTTTTCGTCAATTGCCGGAGGAGCACTTCCCCAATACGATCCGCCTGGCGCCCCATATCACAAATACGGATTGGGAGAAGGAGTTTTCTTTTGGCTTAAGCGTATTGATCGAGGGCTTTTCAACCAAACTGCCGCAGGAGTAAGGTACTGTTCGACAAAATAAAATGGGTCCGGCCTTACGCCGAACCCGTCTCACGGAATTGACCGGGCGTTTGCCCGGTTTGTTTTTTGAATACGCGGATGAAATTTTTCGGCTGGTAGCCAACGCTCTCCGCCACTTCGGCGACGGACAGGCCGGTCGTCTGCAGCAGCGTCTTGGCGCGGTCGATGCGGTAGGCCGTCAAATATTCGATGAACGACACGCCTATGATGCGCTTGAACAGCTTGCTGAAATAAGGCGGGCTGAGTCCGCAGCGCTCGGCGACTTGATCCAGCGACAGATCGATATGATGATTCGCCTCGATATAAGCGATGGCGGTCTCGAACGTCCGCTCGTATTCCTGATGATGCCTTTGCTGCACCTTCCGGGCAATCGGACGGATCAGCCGCTCCCGGAACCAGTCGTTCAGCTCTTGGATCGAATGCACGTTCTTGATCTGCACGTACAGGTCGGTTTCGTCGCCGGTCCCGTCGCCTTCTTTAAGCGACAGATTGAGCAGAAAGACAACCCGCAGCGCGGCGGTGAGGAGCTGGTAATAGGCCGTCCGAATCCGCTCCGTCTCCCGCAGCGTCTCCTGCGCATAGGCGGCGAACTGCTCAAGCTGCAGCTCCGCTTCCGCGGCATCGCCGTTGCGCAGCGCCTGCTCCAGCCCCGCTTCGATCTCGAACGGGTACGGGTAGGACTTCGCTTCGCCGATATCTCCGTCCCCGCTGCGGATGACTTGACCGGTCCCGGCCCAGAATCGGGAGCGGATCGCCATCGCCGCCTGCGCGAACAGCCTTGGCATGCCGCCCGGCTGCCCCGGCCCGTCCCCAAGCCCTGCCGTGACTGGCAGCTTCAAGTAGTCGGCCAGCACGGCGCGCAGTCCCGCAGCCAATTCCTGCACCTGCGCGAACCATGCCGCAGGGTCCTCCGTGTCTTCCCAGAGCCAGACGGCAATCTGATCGTTCAGCAGGTTCACAACCATGCCGCTTGCACCCTGCTGCGCGAGTACGTCCTGCGCGATATTTTTCATCGTAAAGACGATCAATTCCTTGTCGCTTTCCCGGAACCGGCTGCTGCCGTCCGGCGATTGATCGTAAGCGAGCACGAAGACAGCATGCGTGTGCCCGTATGGTACGGCATACCGTTCGAACAGAACCGGAAGCTGCTCCGACGTATAATGCGCGTAATGCCCCTGCAGCCACTGCAGCGCGAACGCCTCGCGAATGGCCGGAAGCTGCCGGTTGAGCTGCGTCTGCAGACGGGTTGTCGCCTGGTTCAGCTCCGCCCACCGGCTCTGCACGTAGCCGATCTCGTCGGCCAGCAGCTCCTCGTCCCGGTTCCCGCGCACCAGCGAGACCAGATGCTCGATCGGCCGGTAAAGCCGCTTCGTGCTCCAAGCCGTGGCCGCTGCGCCCAGCAGCAAAAACACCAGCACGATGGCGACGGTGATGACGGCGATGCCGCGGGATTTGGCGTTCAGCTCCTGCAAAGGCACCATGTCGAGGTACGTCCAGCCGTTGAACGAAGAATGGAGGGCGGTGACCAAATAATCGCGCCCTTCCCAAGTGAAGGAGAAGGCGCGTCCGGGATGCTCTCCCACCTGCTCATACAACCCCTGAGGAGCAGGCTGTCCGGCCGACGAGACGACTTCCCGGCCCTCCTCGTTCAAGATGAACGAAAGTTCGCCCGGGTAAGCGGAAAATCGCGTCATATTTTCCTGAAGGAACGACGGATTCAGCTGCAGAAGCAGCAGCCCGATCGGCTCCGAGGCTTGAAACGGCACCTGACATACGAGCGTTACGGTCGCCTGCCCGCCGGGGGCATTCCCCATAAACCGGAACGTATCGTGGCTCCAGTACATCGCTTCGCGGGAAGCAAGCAGACCTTGCAGCTGCCGGCGGTCCTCCTCTCCGGCTACCTTATGTCCGCCTTGATCCGGCGACACCAGATAATCGTCTTCGGCAATATACATGACAATGCGGCTAATCTCGGCGTTGCTATTTTGAAGAGAGGACAGGTTTTGGAACAAATTGGAGTAAAAACCGGCGTAGTTCGTCCATTTCTGCTCCGTCAGGTTACCGTTGAAAAACGAACCGAGCAGCATCTGAAGCGCATTGCTGCGGACCCGCTGCAGCGCCGTATCGATGGAGTACGAAGCGTGCTTCAAGACGCGGGCGTTGGCTTGGTCCACTTCCTCGCGGATCGCGGACGACGCAAACCAATAGCTGGAGAACCCGACAAAGATGACGGGGAAGATCGAGGCAAAAAGCGATACGGCAAGCATGCGCCGCAGCATCGACTTGCGAAACGAAGCAAACGGGTTCCGTATGCGGAAATAGGTGCGTTTCATGGTGTATGACTCCCCCTCGCTTTCTCCACTTTAGTCTAATGCGTCATCCGGCCGTTTGGCAAGACCACAGGCGCACCGGTCAAAAGGCACGGCGCGCCCGCGTAGATGGCTTTCTATAATTTATCTGGCAAACGCCTACTTCCCCTGCGGGTCGGCTGCCGTGATCATGTGCAGCAGCACTTGAGCGACTTCGGCGCGTACCGCGTGAACTTGCGGAGCAAGCCGGTCTTCCGCCTGCCCCTGCAGGAAGCCGAGCTTAACGGCCTGCCGGACCGCGTCCTCCGCCCATGCGGAAATTTGTCCGGCGTCCCGGTAGCCTGCAAGTTGCTGTACATCCGGCGCCGCCGCCTTGCCGCCCTGGAAAGCGTAAGCCCGCATCAGCATGACGGCCATTTGCTCCCGGGTGATCGGTTCGCCCGGGGCAAACGACGTGCCCGTCACCCCGTCGACCACTCCCGCTTCATGAACGGCCGCAATCGCGTCCGCATACCACGCCTTCGGGTCTACATCGCGGAAAGACGTCCCCGACGGGGTTGCTTTCAGTCCAAGGGAGCGAACGAGCATGGCGGCAAATTCCGCACGCGTCGTCGCTCCTTGGGGGTTGAATTCGCGTTCCGTCACACCGCTGACGATATGCTTGGAGGCCATGACCTTCAGCGTGCGGTGCGCCCAATGGTCCTCCGGCACATCCGCGAACGATTTGTCGTAATCCAGTACGGCGAACGTGCAGCATGCCGTAACGGCTGCCGATACCGTACCTGCCGCTTTATCGACCTTCGCCCCGACAAAATCCCATGTCTTCGACGTTTCGTTATAGGCGTAAATGCCCAGCCGGTCCGGATCGGCTGTCCGGGCGGCATCGTATGGCAGCTTCAGCACGATCGGCGCGGAGAACTTCTCCGGACGGAAGGCCGGCTTGTTTGGCGCAACCGCGCCGATTTGCATCTCATACACCGTCCCTGCCAAGCGCAGCTCCGACGACAGGTCGGGCTTGGCCGCATTCGGCGCGACCGCTTGCTCTGCCGCCGGACGCAGACGCAGCACAATCCGCGCGTCCGCCGTATCCGAAGGCAGGCTGCCGCTGATTTGTTCCAGCACGGCGGCTGGAATCGTGAGCGCTGCCTTGCCGATTTCCACTTCCAGCGGGTTGTTCCGCAGCAAGGAGGCCGCTTGTGCCGGGAGCGCCAGTTCCGACGCCGATTCGTCCATGCGCAGCGTCACTTTGCCATCCGCAACCTTCCGAAGCTCCTCTTCCTTCACGACGATCGTCCCGGGCTTCTTCGACGGATCGTTCGATCCCGCCGCAGCAGAGCCGGATGCTCCGGGCTGCGGAGTGGGACTCGGCGAAGCCTCGGGTGTTGACGAGCCCGAGTCCGAGCCGGAATCCGAATCCGAGCTCGAATCAGGCTTCGGCGACGGTCCAGGGCTTGGGCCTGGTCCAGGCTCAGGCGTTGGGCCCGGTCCAGGGCCAGGCTTCGGCCCCGGGTTCGGGCCGGGACCCGGCTTCTCGGGCTCCAAGCCCGCCGTGGTCACCGTCACGCTAGGTCCTCCGGCGCTCCAGTTGCCCGCGCCATCCACCGCCTCGACGCGGAACGTATACGACGTGTTCGGGGCCAAGCCCCGGATCACGGTCGAATACACGCTGCCGGCCACGGTAGCCGATTGACTGGCGCCCCAGCCGACGCGGTATCCGGCTATGCCGTTGTCATCGGCCGCAGGCGTCCAAGCGAGCGTGACTTCGCCGCGGTTCGCTTCCGCAGCGGTCAGCGTGCTGCCCAACGGCCACGTAGGAGCGGCCGTATCCGGCCGCTCCGTACGCAAAGTCGTTACTGTTACGCTCGGACCGTCAGTGCTGACGCGTCCGCCCGCATCCGCCACCTGTACGGCGAACGTATAAGTCGTGCCTGGCGCCAATTGGCGCACGTCATACCCGTAAGTGCTGCCGCTGACGCTGGCGATCGGGGCTCCGTTCTGATAGATGCGGTACGTCGCATCGGTTACCGTGCTCGTCACCGCCCCGGACCAGGCGAGGGATACGCCGGTTTCCGAGACGCCAGTGGCCTGCAGCACACCGCCCTCCCAGTGCGGGACGAGCGGATCGCGCAGCTTGATCGTGTGTGTCGCCCCTGCCGAACCGGCCACGTTGATCTGTACGACCAGCGTAGGCGAGGTCTGAACGACCTGCACCGTGCCGTCCTGACTTACCGGCACCAGCGAGCTGCGGTTCAACTCGACAGTCACCGACGATTGCTTCTGCGTTGGATCGGAAACGGAGAGCGTGATTTCTCCATTCCGCTCCTTCACCATCGCGGAAACCGGATTTCGCGCCGTCAACGAATCGACCGTCCCGGCCTGCCAGAAATTCGCCGCCGTGATCCCGAGCGACGGCTTTCGCACCGCCTGCACCTGAGCATTGTTCGCGAGAATCGACACCGGCGGCTGCGCGCTGTAGCTCTGGGTTGCCGCCGCATTCCGGTTCGGCAGCAGAACGTAAGCGTAATCCGCGTTCACCGGCTTGACGCCATGCGCGAAGGCCAGACTTAGGTAGTTGCGGGTGATCGGCGTCGAGCTGAACCCCGTATTGATGTCCTTCCACGCTCCGGTGCGCGCTTCCCGCTTCACAGCCACATTCGCGCCGTTCGGGAAATAATACCCGATATCCGTCCCCGGGACGTTCCCGGTCAGATGCGCCCATTGAACCGTCCGATTGAGATCTGTGGTCTCCTTCGGCACGATGGCGCCGTCGATCGTCAGGATGTTGTCGTTCCCATCCGTGAGCTTCCGGTTGTCGGCGATGGTCTCAACGGGATTGCTGCCCGTAGAGGTAATGCCGGCGCCGAGCGCGACGATTTCATCGTCGAGCAGGAACCAAGATTTTTTGCCCTGCAGATCGCTGCCGGTGAGCTTCTTGAGCGTAAAGTCCATCCCGACCGCGCTGTACAGACCGTCCATGGTGGAACCTCCCACCCACGTTTGGGTGTTGGGGTAGCTCGCCCAATCGGTTGCCGTCAGCGTTTTACCGGAGCCGTCCGTCGTCGTGCCCGGCAGCCGGAATGAGTCCACCGTCGGCCAAAAATCGTTGCGGTACTGCGTCTGATCCTCATTGTACAAATACGTCATGCCTACGCCCGTAAACCAGCCCTTCAGGTTCTCGCCGTTGCCCTTCTCGAACGAGGAGATCCGGTCGGAGAAGAGGCTGACGCCGAATAGGTAACCGGGACGGAAATGAAACACTTTGTCCATGCCCGCCATGATCTGGCTCTTCACCAGCTCGCCGCGCGGCTGTACACTGGGATCGTTCAACAATCCTTTCAGCAGCTTGATTTCATAAATCGACGAGGACGCCTGATAATAATTCGTCGTGATTCGATCCTTCGTAATCCATTCCTTGACCATGCTGCGGTAAGCAGCCGCTTTATCCGCCGGTGCGCCGTCGGACATGCGCAGGATGGTCATCATGAGCCCCCGTGCGGAGCCCGCGGTCTGCCGGGAAATACCCCGCCCGTTCGTCATATCGAGCGCAAGCCCGTTATAGATGATCGGCTCGAAGCTTTGACTCACCCAATCGTACACGGTGTTCGTCCGCGGGTCCGTAATCGGCCAGGGCGAGCCGTTCAGCATGTAGCCCATATCCGCAGCGCCCTTCAGCCACACCCCGCCGTACCCTGCGGTATAAGCGATGTTCGTGTGCTGCACCAGCGAGCCGTCGCGGTACACCCCGTCGCCGCTCGTCGTATAGACGAACTCGCTGCCGATCGCATCGCGGCCCTGTACTATTTTCGCGCCGTTCTTGCCGATCACGCCGCGAAGCGTAACGACCAGCGCTTTGTCCAGCAGGTTCGCGCCGTTCTGTTTCTTGCCTTTCACTCCGAGAACAGAGGAATAGACCGGGTCCGGGCAAAACTTGTCGATCGCCCTGATGTACTGCTCCACCTGCGCCGGGCTCAGATCGTCATACAGCAGCACAAGAATATCGTTAATGGTTTGAGCCGCCCCGATCTCCCAATCCCACCAGTTGTCATACGGCGTTTTATTCTCGTTGTACCGGTTCGCGTACATCCAGTCCATTGCCTCGACAAGATCCTTCTTCAGCGCCGGATTGTTGTACAAGGCCGAGTAAGGCGTCTTATAAGCGACCGCCATCGTTCTTAAGCGGGAGAAATTCGATGTCATCTGCGCGGAGACCGTCGTGCTGGCCAGATCGCTCCAGAGATACGTGCGTCCCGCCGCCGTGTTCAGCTTGTTCCAAAATCCGGTTTGCTCCGCATTGCTGACAGAGGAAGCCAGATTGTTCAGAAAATAAGCGTAGTCGGCATCCGCAGGATCATAACCTGTACCGCCCGTCAGCTTGTCCAGCCATTTCAGCCGGATCGTATCGTAAGCCTGCATCATTTGGGCGCTTTCTACGCTGACGATCGATTGCGCCGACAAACGGCCGTCATCGGTCCGGGCGGTAATGGTAGCGGTACCGACCTGGTTGCCCGTAACCAAGCCCGCAGCCGATACGGAAGCGACCGAAGCGTCGGACGACGACCAGAGCACCGTTACGCCGGATGCCGCGCTGCTCGGCGTAATGACCGGAGTCAGCTGCGCGGTTTTCCCCACTTCGACGGATACTGCGGTTGGTTCCAAAGCAATACCGGTCGCCCCGGTCCACTCCGTGAGCGTCACATCGTCCACCCAAGCGGTGCCGGAAGCAAAATCAAAAATCGGCTCCACCACGACTTTGTTCACGTTCGACGGAATCGTCAGATATAGATCGTAGGGCTGCCAATCGCTGGTTCCTTTTAGTTTCGGCGTTAACGGGCCGTCGCTGATTTTCGTGTTCGTAGAGCCGTTATAATAAAGATACTGCGTCCGGACATACATGCCGCCGCTTCCGGCGTTCACGTTGTCCGTCTTCATCCACAAAGACAGCTTATAGCTTTTATTCGGTGTGACAAGCGGCGATTGCGTGACGGAAGCCCGGTCCGACGTCGCGCTTCCGGACAGCTTCAGGGCCTTCGTACCGCCGTGCGCTTGTGTTGAGTCCACAGCGAAGGCGCCACCGCCGACCTTGAATCCGCCTGTCCAGTTGGACGGCGCTTTCCCTCCCGTCCACTTTCCGGAGCTGTCCGTGACAACGGTTTCAAAATCGCCGTTCAACACCAAGCTCCCTGTAGCGGCCATCCCGATCCCTCCTCCTGTCGGGACAAACCAGCCGGGCATCACTAATGCCAGGATCGTCAAAATTTTCACCATGTTCATTTTCATTCCGGTCCCTCCCAGCGGCTTTCGGCCAAACGTCCCCCCAGTTCAAGCAGAACGCGCGGGACTCCGGCCGCTATTGCATCTCTATACTTACAGAAACGCCGTCCGCTCGGCAAGGCTCAATTCTTGTAAATCCGCCCGGGCAAAAAATGTTCCCGGCTTTTCCGCCGTAGCAGCCATTTTCAAACGAAAAAACCCGTCTTATGAAGCCCATAAGGACGGGTTAGTAGCATCGTAAATTCCGGCCGCAAGCCGGATTAATTAACTTCTTTTTCCAATATGGTAATGAACACCTGGGGCGCGACTTCGACGTCTTTGGTCTCCGCAAATCCGAATTGCTTGTATAACGAAATGGCCGACACATTTTTCGCCCCCGTGCTCACCGCAAATTTGCGGATGCCCGGTTCGGATTCAAGCGCGTACTGAACCAAGCTTCTCCCGATGCCTCTGCGGAAATAATCCGGATGCACGACCAACCGGGTAATGTGAAGCACGTCCTCCTCCTTTTCGACCGCAACGACCCCCGCCAATGTCCCGTCCGCAGCATAGCCGTAAAACGTCTCCTCCGCTTGCATCAACGTCTGAACCGTGTCCCGGAGCTGGGGAATGCCGTCGAAGCCGATCAGTTCCGCTTCGACCCGGTAGGCCGGAAGCTGCACCCGAAGCACTTGCTCGGCCACGGCAGGCTGCGTCATGTCCAACTGCTGTATCATCTCAACAAATTCTCCTTCTCGTCTTGGTTTGATATCCCTTTATTGTAGCGAAGAAACGCGGAGCCGGCCAAGCTAAAAAACAAGTTTAGTCAAACAATCCAAGAGGATACTTTTGAACAAAACCCGAGTCGTTTTTCCATAAAAATACATATCACTGCTGACGTTCGAATAGGATACATTGTGGACATGGCCCCCGGTCCGATGCGCCCGTTTTCCTGCCGTCCGCGGCAGCTTGCAGCCGGATTGTACTTTACCGGGAATTCGAGTGAGGAAGGAGGGAACGACGATGTGGGTAAAGCCAAAAGCTAAAATCATCGACCTTTGTGCCGAAGTAACCGGTTATGCCTGCCAGAAATAAACGGCTCCTTGAGCCGCAGCACACAACAATCGGGTTGCCGGAGAAATCCGGCATCCCTTCTATAAGGGGGACGACGGATGCTTCTCAAAATTATCGGGACGGCAGCCGGGGGAGGCTTCCCGCAGTGGAACTGCGCTTGCCCCAACTGCCGCTTGGCACGCGCCCGCGACGGACAGGCGCTTACCCGGATGCAAAGCAGCGTGGCCGTCAGCAGCGACGGAGCCGCATGGTATTTGATCAACGCTACGCCGGATATCCGCCAGCAGATTGAATCGCAGCCCCCCCTTCGGCCCGGACCGGGGCTCCGCAGCACGCCGATTGCGGGGGTCCTGCTGACCGATGCCGAGCTCGATCATACGATCGGGCTGCTTAGTTTAAGGGAGGGCGGTCAGCTGGACATTTTTGTGACCGGTCCGGTTATGCAAGCGCTGGCCGGGCCGTTTCCCGTCCGCCATATGCTGGAGCCTTATGCGGGCGCGCGCTGGCGGGAAATGACGCCCGGCGTTCCATTTGCCCTGTTCGCCGGAAGGCTGGAGGTTACCCCCTTCTGCCTCGGGTCCAAGGCGCCCCGCTACGCTTACGGATGCTTGGGCGGGGACGGAGGCGGGGAAGCGCCGGCCTGGGTCGTCGGCTACCGGTTTGAGGACCGGCTGACCGGCGGCAAAGCCGTCTACGCCCCGGGCGTCGAGGCTTGGTCGGACGAGCTGGAGCGGATGCTGACGGATGCGGACTGCATTTTGCTGGACGGCACCTTCTGGCAGGCCGACGAGCTGAAGGGGCTGGGCGTCTCGGAGCTGGCCGCTTGGGACATGGGGCATGTCCCGATCGACGGAACGGACGGGAGCCTGCACCGGCTTGCCCGCTTGACCGCGGCGCGTAAAATTTACGTGCACATCAACAACACCAATCCGATACTGAATCCCGCGTCGGCCGAATGCCATACGCTGCTTGCGCTCGGCATCGAAATCGGATACGACGGCATGGAGCTGGAGGTATGACGATGAACGAGCCATGGTCGAACGACGAATTCTTGATGCGGCTGCGCCGGATCGGCGAGCAGCGGTATCACGACAAGCATCCTTATCACATCCGCATGCACGAGGGAAAGCTCAGCCCGGAGCAGCTTCGGGCCTGGGTCGCCAACCGGTTTTACTATCAAAAAAACATCCCGGTTAAAGACGCGCTCATCCTGGCCAAGCTGCCTACCCGGGAAGACCGGCGCCGTTGGCTGCAGCGCATCGTCGACCACGACGGCCGCGAGGGAGACGAAGGCGGCATCGAAGCGTGGATTCGCCTCGGAGAAGCCGTCGATATTTCCCGTGAGGACCTGCTCAGCGAGCGGCTCGTGCTGCCTGCAGTCCGTTTTGCGGTTGACGCGTACGTGAACTTCTGCCGGCTGCAGCCGTGGCCCGAGGCCATCGCTTCCTCCCTGACGGAGCTGTTCGCGCCGACGCTCGTCTCCCGGCGCATCGTCGTCTTCGAGGATTTGTATCCGTGGATACGCCCGCAGGGGCTTGATTATTTCCGCTCCCGGCTCCATCAGGCGCCGCGCGACGCCGATCACGGGCTGGAGCTCGTGCTGCGCGAATGCCGCACCCGCCGCGAGCAGGAACGGGCGGTTGCCGCGCTCTCGTTCAAATGCGACGTGCTGTGGTCGCTCCTCGATGCGCTGCAGCTCGCTTACCCGGATGAGGAGAACCGTGCATGAGCTGGGGGCTGCAGGAACGGCCAGCAATTCGTCCCCCCGCCCGCATGAAATACGACGCGCTGCGCAAGCAGGAACTGCTGCTGCTCCCGGAGCGTATCGTTCAATTGAATGAGACCGCCGGAGCGATTCTGCGGCTGTGCGACGGGCAGCGAACCGTCGGAGAACTGACGCACGAGCTGGAGGCAAAATACGGACAGACCGGTCTGCAGGACGACATTACCGAGTTTTTAACGCAGGCCGCGGAGGAAGGCTGGGTGGAACGATGGATCTGAGTTTACCGTACGCGCTGACCGCCGAATTGACCCACCGCTGTCCCCTCCGCTGCCCGTATTGCTCCAATCCGCAGGAGCTGGAGCAGCGGGACAACGAGCTGCCTACCGACGTATGGCTGCGCGTCCTGGAGGAAGCCGCCGGGTTAGGCGTCGTCCAGCTGCACCTGACGGGTGGGGAGCCGCTGCTGCGGGCCGATACCGAGCTGCTCATCGAACGGGCGCGTTCGCTCGGCCTATTCGTGAATCTGATCACAAGCGGCGTCGGGCTGACCGAAGCACGGCTCCGCCGGTTGGCGGAAGCCGGGGTCGACAGCCTGCAGCTCAGCCTTCAAGCGGCGACCCCAAGCCTGTCTGACCATATTGCCGGTTTCAAGACGTTCGACAGGAAGCAGCAAGCCGCCGCCCTCATCCGGGCCGCAGGCCTTCCTTTGAATATGAACGTCGTTCTGCACCGGCACAATATCGGGGAGCTGGAGGCGATCGTCGAGCTTTGCCTCTCCTGGGGGGCGTCGCGGCTGGAGCTGGCCAACACCCAGTATTACGGCTGGGCGCTCGTCAACCGGGAGACGCTCATGCCGACGAAGGAGCAGCTGGAGACAGCCGAAGCCGCCTTTGACAAATTAAAAAAGCGGATCGGCAAGCAGATAGAGCTGATCTGGGTCGTCCCCGATTATTACGCCGAGCTTCCGAAGCCTTGTATGGGAGGCTGGGGCCGGATCTCGCTCACCGTGTCCCCGAGCGGCAAAGTACTGCCTTGCCCCGCCGCTTCGAGCATAACTACGCTCACGTTCGATTCGGTGCGGGACCGGAGCCTTGCTTCAATCTGGTACGAATCCGCCGCACTGAACGCTTTTCGCGGCACGGATTGGATGCCGGAGCCGTGCCGCAGCTGCGACCGCCGCTTCGAAGACTTCGGCGGCTGCCGCTGCCAAGCCTACCTGCTCACCGGCGATGCCCGCCAGACGGACCCGGTATGCCGTCATTCGCCTCACCGCAGCTTGATCTCGGACGCCGTCGCCGCGGTAAACGAAGCCTGTCCGGCAGCTTCCGATTCCGTCGAAGCGCCGCCTTCCTACGTTTACCGGGGCTCGGCGGCCCTATGGACGGCGCCATCAAGCCTATAAGATAGCTCAAGCAGAAAAAAAATAAATCCAAGACCTGTACGGAAGCTTCACTGTCCCAAGGTCTTGGATTAATGCATAATGATCCCGAAGCTCAACGGGGAGCGGGGCTCCTCCATCCATTCGCTTAACCGTTCCCTGCTGCGCCACACGCCTTTTTTCACACGCTCCGGGGAGATCTCCAAAATTTCCCCGATCTCTTCATAGGATAGCTGACATTCGTACTTCAGCGATACGATCAGCTTCACTTCATCCGGCAGTGCATCGACGGCTTCGAGGATGGTACGGGGTCCGAGCGTGCCCGGCTTTAGCCTGCGTTTGCCCGAAACTTTCGCCATTTTGCACCGGTGAATAAGCATCCGGTAGGCAGCCGTCCTCATAGAACCGTTCGTTGGCGCAAATCCTTCCTCCGCATGTCTGCGAAACAACTCGACGAACGTACGCCCCACCTCCTGCGCCGCAAGCTCGCGGTCTTGGAGCAGCCGGTGCGCAAGCCGGTAAACCGGATCTTGCAGCGATTCGATGAAGCTGCGAAATTGTTGAAGCTGTTTTTGGCCGTCTGCAGAAGCCGGCTGGTGTTGCTGTGGATTCATGCTTTTTGCCTCCGTTCTCATCATCTCTTCCATTATATGAACGTGATGTGTACTTCAAGTGTCTTTTTTGGAAAAGCAGACACAAAAAAAGCAGCCTAAACCCCGAATTCCGAGGTTTAGACTGCTTTTCAGCATATATATTATTTGCGCTTAACGCCCAGCGTGACAATCTCGTAAGGACCCACCGGCATGGACAGGTTCGGACCCTCCGAAACGATCGATCCCGCTTCCTCCAAGACGTTGCTTTTGTAGACCGATTCCGCGCCGCGGGCCGAATGCAGCCCCAGCTCCGTTCCGGCCGCTTCCATGTTGAACCATCTCAGCATGAGATCGCCGGAAGCCTCGCTCACTTTCATGGACGAGAACGCAAGCGCGCCGCCCTCCCAGCGGTACGGGGCATAGCCCGAAGCGATCGGGCCGCCGTGCACGCCGGTTTGGCAAACCGTCCATGGAATCTGGAATAGGTACGCCTCGGCAAAAGCGCCCGAAGCCGCGCCGTCGCCGCTATGCGGGATGATCTCCAGCTGCACCGTGTGCTCGCCGAGACATTGCGCCTCCGGCGTCGGGAACAAGCCCCAATCGCCAAGCTCGCTGACGGATCTAAGCAGCGTGACGGCAATCGTATTGCGTCCGTCCCGCAGCACTTCGTACTCCTGAAGCCCGAGGTTGGCGATCGTGAGGCCCGCCCCTGCTCCGCTTACGTCGACAAACGCTTGCTGATGCTGCGCATTGCTCGGATTTTCCCACTCCGCCGCCGGTTCGTTGTCCCGCGTCGCAATCTCGAAGATCGAATCGGCGCGGTGTACCGCCGTCTCCACGTCGGTCGGGAAGAGTGCGCGCAGCCGGTGATCCTTCGCCTGGTTGTTGAAGGACGCCTGCAGCTCGACACCCCGGCCGCTGCGGCTCAGACTGACCTGCATGCGGATCGTGAGCGGCACCATATCCTTGACGCGCTGCCCTTTGCGGTGCGGGAAATAAACCAGCTCCCGCTTCTCCTGCTCGAATACGGCATCGCCCGAAGCCGGAACCGACCATTCGTGCACGATTTCCACCGTCGCACGGTATGGCGTATCCTCGACGACGCGGATATCCGCCTTCAGCCCTTTCGTCGTCAGCGCCGTCTCGCCGTTCGGCTGCTTGTACATATATTCGTTGCCGATATCGCCGGTATTCTCGTACACGCCCAAATCGCGGAACGTGCGGCCCGTTTGCTTGTCCGTCACGGCGAGGGAACCGTCCTCCGCGATCTCGACGCGAAGCAAGGCGTTCTCCATCACCCGGTCGCCGTTCAGCAGCGAGGCGGTTTCGGCGGCCGGGGACGAAGCCATATCGGCCGATTTGAGCCACGCGTACGCGGCAACGCCAAGCGCAGGCACGTTCTGCGCCTCGAAGGTGAGGCTCACCCTGCGGCACATATACGGCTGGCGGAACTTGTCGTCCGGCAGGTCGTAGCCGAACTGCAGGCCCAGATCCTGCATCGTGAACGGTACGGTGCGGCCCTCCGCATCGACCAGCGTGCGGCCGGAGACGTCGAGCGCCTGCATGCGGCGGCTCATCTCGTCCAGCGGGAAGCCGTCGCGGAAGTACAAGCGCTCCGCGTCCAGCTCCACGGTGACGACTCCGGTTCTCTCCCAGCCCGTCGTATTGAAGACGACGAGCGGGCGCGCCTCCGCGCCCATGCGGGCGAAGACGGACGTGTCGACCGCTTCGGCGATGACACGCTTGCTGTCGTCGACGATGGTCTCGGCCACATGGCGGCTTTTGTCGAAGCGGGTCACCATCTCGCGGTGCACCTCGTCCACGCTGCAGCCGCAGATGCTGTCGTGCGGGTGGTTCTGCATCAGCGTTTTCCAAGCGTACGTGAACAAGTGGTGCGGATACTCTTTACCCAGCAAGTGCGCGAAGGACGCGAGCGGCTCGGCCACTTTCTCCAGCAGCGCTTGCCCCCGCTGGTTCATCTGCTTCAAGTAAACGCGGGCGGACGCGGTATTGACCAGCGTCGACCATCCGTCCGTGCGCTGGCTGCGCAGCTCGCCCCTCACCACGGACAGCTCCCGGTCCAAAGACCGGTTCACGGCCTGCAAATAATCCGCCACGTTCGAGTGGACGAAGTCGGTGTCCGGGAACAGCTTCCGCGCCGTGCGGATCGCCTCGGACAAGTCCTGCTGGATTGGCTGGTGGTCGCATCCGTTCATGAACAGCAGCTCCCCGGTGGAAGCGTATTTCTCGGCATCCGCCAGCTTCCGCTCCCAGTATTCCTTCGCTTCTTTCTCGTCCGTCGGAACCTCCATCCCGTTGCAGTACCAGTTCGCGAACAAAATGCCCAGCACCCGCGAGCCGTCCGGGCCTTCCCAGAGCAGCTCGGAGAACGACGATTCGTAGTCCGAATCGGACACGGTATTGTTGAAGCCCGTCGGCTTAACGCCGCGACCGAACATCGCGTTGTCGATGCCGGCCTGGCGCAAAATTTGCGGCGCCTGCCCCATGTTGCCGAACGTGTCGGGGAAATAGCCGACCTTGGCGATCGTCCCGTAACGCGCAGCATCCTGATGCCCGATCTGCAGGTTGCGCAGGTTCGCTTCGCTGCTCGTCAGGAACGCATCCTGCAAAATATACCAAGGCCCGATATGAATGCGGCCTTCCCGGATGTACGCTTCAAGCTGCTCCTTTTTTTCCGGCCGCACCTGAAGATAATCCTCTAAAATAATCGTCTGGCCGTCCAAATAAAAGCTCTTGAACTCCGGATCGCGCTCGAGCGTATGAAGCAGCGTGTCCATCAGCTGGATCAGCAGCATATGATGCTTTTCATAAGGCAAATACCATTCCCGGTCCCAGTGCGTATGGGAAATGATATGCGCGGTTCTTTTTTTGCTCATGGCTTGTGACGCCTCCTCCCCGGACTACTCTCCGGTCACTTGGATATGAACTTCCTTCGGCCGGTACACGGACTTCAAGCGGCCTTCCCGGTCGACCGCGAACAGCACCGAACGCTCTTTCTCCAGTACAAACGAATACCGGCGTCCCGTAGCCGGGTCCTTCACTTCCACATCGGTATCGATGGCGAATTCGGACACGAAGACGAACAGTGCGCCGTCTTGGAAAGCGAGCTTTCGTCCGTACACGCCCGGGAATCCGCCGCCGCGAAGCCATTCCAGCTCCGCTCGAAAGCCCGCTACCGTCAGCGCGTGCTGGTACAGCATCGCGAGCGGCTCGGCGCGCTCGTTCAATTCGACCGGCAGCGGGCACCAAAGGAGCCGCCCCGAACCGAGCGGAACGTCGATCAACTTGTCGGCTTTCGCCTCTGCCGCCTCGTCCGTCCGGACTTCCTTCGCCACCTCGGCGATCCGCCGCTGTCCGAAGGAAACGGGCAGCAGGCGGCCGTCGAGCTCCAGCATTTCTTCGCGCCGCACGTTGGCCGGACGGTAAGAGCCGACCGCATCCTTAAGACGCTCTTCCGGCTGCCAGTAGGCATCCAGCCCGAGAGGACCGGTGACGAGCAGCGTCGCCCCGGTAGCCCGTACAATGGCGATCAATTTCGCAAACGCTTCGCTATCTATATTATGTGCGCTCGGCAGGATGATCAGCTTCGCCGGCACTTCGGCGAGTGAATCCAGATGGTATTCCCCGACTCCGCGGAAAGGAACTTTCAGCTCGTAGGACAGCATCCGCGTCAGACGGGTCGTCGCATCGAACGCCAATTTCCGGTTGGAAAAGTCGTTGGAATACGGGAAGACGACGGCGACTTCCTCCAGCTTGCGGCCTTGGAACAAATCCCGGATCTCTTCCATAAAGCGGCCGAATTCGTAGGAAACGTCCGCCTCCGGCTTCTCCGTTCCGTCCGCCCGCAGCGCCCCGATGTGCGATTCGTTGGCATTGTCCATATAGAAATTGGTGTTCCAAATCCAATGAACCGCACCCGCGCCGCCCGTCGAGAAAGCATAAGCGTATTTGCGCTCCAGGATGCTGCGCAGCTCCGTCTCCGAGCGCTTCGCCCGTCCGTCCGGCGTCTCCACGTACATGATGCCGGTCTCCTGCACGAGATTCGGCTTATCCGGCGTCTTCGCGAAGATGCCGTCCCATACAAGATGATCGTTCAGCCACCACGAGTGGACGGTCGTGTAATCCGACGCCTCCGCGTAGAAGAACGGCGACGGCCGCTGCGCGCCCAAGGCTTCGTCCTGCCCGACGACGACCATATGGTCGGGGCAGACGTCCTTGATCGCGTCGTAGAGCTGCTTCGCCCACCGGTTGTGCATCTCCATCGAGAACAGCGCGTAGTCGAGCCAGCGGGTGCCTTTTTTCCCTTGGTGCATATCCTGCACGTTGAAGTTGATCTCTTCCGGCTCTGGCGGTACGGCCGCTTCAAAGTCCGGCAGCTGCTCCGGCGACATGTTCCAGCGCTCCTGCAGCCGGCCGATCGAGCCGTGCCGCTGCTTCAGCCATTCGCGGTAAGCCGCCAGCTCGAACGGATCGCGGCACGACCGCGGGCCGTCGGAGAAAATCTGCGGCGGGTCGAACATCGACGGCTCGTTGATCAGATCCCAGTCGACATGCTTTGTGTCCTGATGCCGCGAGACGATCGAGCGCACGAACCGTTTCTGCGCTTCCACGCTGCGCGGGTCAAGGTAAGGGTTGAGGCCTTCCCAAGGCTCCGGTGTAAACGAAAAGAACGTGAAGGTGACCTGCAAATCATGCTTCTTCGCCGTAAGCAGGAAGGCGTCGATCGAGCGCAGCACCTCTTCGGAAGCGTGCCCGTCGACCTGCATGATGTTGCGGTACGCCGTCCAGATACCGGTCCGAATCCAGTTGATCCCGGCCTTCCTCATCTGTGCCATATCGCGGTCCCATACGGCCGCATTCGGCAGGAACAAAAACTTGCGCGCCACGTCCGATGTCATGTAAGTCATCCCGACGACCGGTAACGGACGTCCGTCCTTGACAAAATAGTCCCGGCCGCAGCTGACCGGCGTGCCTGTGGCCAGCAGCTTGGCGTCCAGGCCCCAAAAGCCCTGTCGCAGGATGCGCGTTTCCCCGTCCGGCGCTTGCGCCTGACAGACGATATGGTAAAAGCCGCTCTGAATTTCAAGCGGGACGGAAATGCGGTGAATATTCAGCTCCTCCGTGACGTTCGCCTCAAAGCGGTGCTTCCAGGAGGCTTGCCCTGCCTCGTGCTCCAGGGAAACCGTGAATTTCCAAACCCCGTTGTCCGATCCGGTCCCGCGCCCGATCCGCTGCGTTTGCAGCGTAAGCATCGCCCGCTCGCCCGGCTCGTATGAAGCGTAGTTCGGCTTGATCCACAGCTCGGTCACGCCTTTGGCGCAAAACGCGGCCCATTCCTTCAGCGTTTCGGCTCCGCCCTCGTTCCAGAATGCCGCGGTCAGCGGCAGATGGACGAACAGCCAGCGGCCTCCGGCGAAGGGGCCCTTCGTTTGCTCCCAGAGCACGACCGGTGCGGCCACCTCCCGGCCTTCGGCCGAGATGCCTTTCAGCAGCGGATAAATATGCGTGTCCATCGGTCCGGCGGAGCCCATCTGATGCGGCAAATCGCTGCTCTTCGTCACATGCGGCACCAGATTCCACGTATCCGCTATCGTAAGCAGCGCTTCCTTGCCGGCCAGCAGCGGAATGTCAGTTGTGACGGCCAGCTTCTCTACCGGAGCCGCATCGACCCGGAGCGCCTCATGAATATGGAGCTGCTGATGGTAAGCGGTTTGCTCGGCTTCCGCATGCCAGCTTCCGTTCTCCGCCCGGACCGGACGCTTAAACGGCGCGCCTCCGGCGCTAATGAGCCCGCCGCCCTGCTGGATAAAGTCGAGAATCGCCGACCAAGCGGCTTTCGGAAAATATGGCGCATGCAGGTTGACGAAGCAGCCGCCCTCGGCGGAGCGCAGCGCCTCCGCCAGGCGGTCCGCCGGGACGACCTGCCCCACACCCTGCAGCAGTCCAGCATCGACCTGCATCCCTTCGCCGAGCGGAAAGCCCGGATCGTAGAAAATGACGATCGGCCGCGTCATACAATCCCTTCCTTCATCGCTTCGTACACAAGCAGCGAGAACAAGCTGTTGGACCACGCAAACCAGCTGCGCGTGAAGATAGTCGGATCGTCCGCATGAAAACCTTCATGCATGAAGCCGGTATCCGCGTCCGTCGCCTCCAGCATCGCGAGCATTTCCAGCTTCTCCTCTTTCGTCACCGCCGTCAGCCCCTGCATCGACAGCGCCATGTGCCAAATATAATCCGGCGGCGTATGCGGGCTGCCGATGCCTTTTGCTACTTTGCCCTCGTAATAGAACGGATTTTGCTTGCTTAGGGCAAACCGTCTCGTATTTTGATAAATCGGGTCGTCCGGCGTCGTATAGCCGATATACGGAATCGACATGAGTCCCGGCGTGCCGGCGTCGTCCATCAGGCAGTAGTTGCCGAAGCCGTCCGTTTCGTAAGCATAAATCGGGCCGAACTCCGGATGGCGGTAAATGCCGTACAGCTGAATGCCGTGATCGACATCCGCTTCCAGCTTCTTCAACTCGTCGACGAACGCCAGATCGCGGAACACCCATTCGGCCATCTCGCGCATCTGCCGCAGCGTCACGACCGCGAACATGTTCGACGGAATGTTGTAATGGAAATCGCAGGCGTCGTCGCTCGGACGGAAGCCCGACCAGATCATCCCCGTGTAGTTCACCGGCATGCCCAGCCCGTTGTTGCGCAGCGAATCCGTCGGCACGTCGTTATTGCGCGTGAAGCGGTACGGCGACAGCTCGAAGTGGCGCTGCTCCGTTTTCCACAGATCGACCGTTTTGCGCATCGCGGACTTGAAGTTCATATCGAAAATGTCCGTCCGCTCCGTTTCCTTCCAGTACTTATAAGCTAAGCGCATCGAGAAGCAGATCGAATCGAGCTCGAATTTGCGCTCCCACACCCACGGGGACATTTCGGTCTCGTCCGTTGTATTCCAGTGCCAGTCGTTCGCCGATTCGTTGAAGGCATTGGCATACGGATCGATATGGATATATTGAATGTGCCGTTTAATCAGTCCGGCGATCAATTGCTGCAGATCCGGGTCGTTCTTCGCCAGCGGCACGTAATGAATCACTTGCTCAACGGAATCGCGCAGCCACATCGCTGGAATATCGCCGGTAATAATGAACGTCGTTCCGTCTTCCATCCGTTTCGTCGTCGTCGCCAGCGTGTTCGGGAAGCAATTTTTAAACAATTGCAGCAGCTTGGGACGATGAGCCAGCTTGACCTCCGCTTCCGCCAGCACGTCCTGCACCGCCCGCGGCAGCTCCATCGCAGGAATTGGAATTTTAGGTAATCTGAATTGTTCCATCTCGTCCGTCAACCTCCATTTTTTCTACTACTCACCGAAGGAGGAAGGAAGTTTTTGGGTTTTTGGGTTTTCGGGTACGTGCAAGAGTAGCACGGTGGCGGGGTATCCACTGGAGGAGCGATAGCGTCCGCCTTGGTCCTCGGGAAATCTCCGCTATCCAGCGGCTTCCAATCCAAATTTCCCGAGGACCACAGCGGCCGGAAGTGGATACCCCGCCACCCACCGCCGCCCCATACCCGATTTAAAAAACTTCCTTACTCCTTCACCGCTCCAACCGTCAACCCTTGAATAAAATACCGTTGGAAGAACGGGTACGCGAACACAATCGGCCCCGTCGCCAGGACGACCATCGCCATCCGCGACGTATCCTGCGGCAGCGATTGCAGCACGGCTACGCCCATCGACGGATTGCTCGTATTTTGCAAAATAAACTGCATGCTCGTCTCGATCCGCATCAGCATGGATTGCAGCGGCACCAAGCTCGGCTTGTCAATATAGAGCAGCGCATTGAACCAGTCGTTCCAGTACCCGAGGGTGCTGAACAAGCCGATCGTCGCGAGCCCCGGAAGCGATAAGGGCAGAACCAGGCGGAAGAAAATCCCGAATTCGCCCGCACCGTCGATTTTTCCCGATTCGATAATGGCATCCGGTACGCTCGTGGAGAAGAACGTCCGCATAATCATGATGTAGAAGGCGTTCACGGCCAGCGGCAGAATGAGTCCCCAGATGGAGTCCTTCAGTCCAAGCAGCTGCGTGACGACGATATAGGTCGGGACGAGCCCGCCGTTGAACAGCATCGTAAAGAAAGCGAAAAACGAGAAGAAATTGCGGTATTTGAAGCTTTTGCGCGAGATCGCGTAGGCGAACAGCGCAATCATAATCATGCTGAGCAACGTACCGATCACGGTAACGGCAATGGTGACACCGTAGGACCGCAGCAGCTGATCCCCGGCTTTAAACACGTAGCGGTAAGCTTCCAGACTCCATTTTTCCGGAATGATCCGGTAGCCGTTGCGCGCCAGCGTCCCTTCGTCCGTAAACGAAATGATCGTAACAAACACGAAAGGAAATACGCATAGAAAAGCCAAAATTCCGGCAATCAAGTTGAAAATGACGTTCCAAAACGGAGACAGATGATGAAAATCCCGGCTTCGTTTCATCGTTCGTGCGGCCACAGCCACTCCCTCCTTTATCCGTAATGATTAATACAACGCGTTGTCTTTATTGAATCTGCGAACAATGGCATTGGAGGTAATGACGAGCACGAAACCGACGAACGACTGATACAGACCGGCCGCGCTGGTCATGCCGATTTCTCCGGTAAATTTCAAGCCGCGGTATACGTACGTATCAATGACGTTGGTAACCGAGAACAGCGTACCCGAATTGCGAGGTACTTGATAGAACAGCCCGAAATCCGCGTAAAAAATACGTCCGATCGCAAGCAGCGTCAGAATGGTAATAAGAGGCGTCAGCATCGGCACCGTAATGTGGCGGATTTGCTGCCATTTGTTCGCTCCGTCGATCATCGCCGCCTCGTACAGCGATTTGTCGATCCCCATAATAGCTGCCAAATACACGACGCTGTTGTAGCCGATCGATTTCCACAGAAAGACGAGCGTCAGAATAAGCGGCCAATACGTCGGATCGTTATACCACTGCGTGGCGGTGAGCCCGAACGCTTTGGCGATTTGGTTGACCATGCCTTTGTCGAAGCTGAGGAAGCTGAATACGAAATACCCGACGATAACCCAAGACAAGAAGTAAGGCAGGAACATCCCTGTCTGATACAGCTTGGCCAGCTTCTTATTGGCGATCTCCGCCAAAATAATAGCCAGCCCGACGGCCAAGACGAGGCCGATTACGATGAACACGGTATTATACAGCAGTGTGTTCCGTGTAATGAGAAAAGCGTCCTTCGTGCTGAACAGAAATTCGAAGTTTTTGAGCCCGACCCACTTGCTGTTCACAATGCTGGCCAGAAACCCGTCACGGTGGTACCGGTATTCCTTGAAAGCGATAACCGTCCCGGCCATCGGCAGGTAAGAGAAGAAAAGAAACCAGATCGTGGCGGGAAGCACCATGATGAGCATGGCTTTGTTCCGGCTAATATCCTTGAGCACACCCTTCACATTCATCACACCCTCGCGTTCAAAGAGACGGGGCGAATGAATGCCATTCGCCCTGTGTCCCGTTCTTATCGTTCACCCGAGAAAGCTTCCGTCAAGAAGCTCTGTTGCCTTTAGAAGCTTGATTACTTTTTGGTTGCTTTCCATGCATCGATTTGACGCTGTGCTTCTTCCATAATTTTGTCGAGGCCGGCAGCTTTAAGCTTTTGGTTGGCCTGCGGAATAATTTGATCCGGATCGACCGTACCGGTCATCAGCGGCGCCCAGAATTCTTCTTTGACGTTCTGAACCGCTGCGATTTCGCTCGTCACTTTGGACGGATCGAAGTTGAACCCGAGCAGCGCAGCAGGCTTACCGGTATCGTTGAATTTCTTGAAGCCTTCCCATTTGTCCTTCGGATCGGTCGGGTTCAGGTACGTGATCATCAGGTTACCCAGCGAGAACGTCGGCATATCGTAGTTTTTCGATTCCGGCAGGTTCTCCATCACGTTGTCGCTGACTTTTTTGTAGTGCACGTTTTCGATCCCGGAGTCGACCATGTTGCGCAGCACCGGATCGGTGTTCAGCAGGTTCAGGAACTCCATCGCCTTCTCCGGATTTTTGGAGTTCGCCGAAATCGCTTGCATCGAGCCCATAACGGACCAGTTGTAAATGTAAGCCGGGCTGGCTGGCGTGGAAACGACCGGATATCCGTAGCTGGCCGACCACAGGTTGTCCGCGAATGGCTGCGTCGTTGCTTTGTCTGCAAACCATTTGCCGGTTTTTTGCACGTCCGTCGAGGAAACCATCGTTGCCGCTTCCGTAGGAATGTAGCCGGCTTTGTAATATTTGTGCATCGTTTGGAGCGTTTGCTTCATTTCCGGCGTGTCCAGGATGTTGACGACCTTGTAGTCTTGGTTGTCAACTCTGACCGCCATCGGCATTTTCTCGATCACGTAATCGTACGGTACGAATACGCCGTAGTTTTTGTCGACGGAGAACGGAATAACGCCCGGATCTTTTTCTTTAATCGTTTTCAAGAGCGGCTCCAGGCTTTCCAGCGAGTTGACGTTCTTGATGTCGAGGTTGTACTTGTCGAGCAGCTGCTTGTTGAAGCGCCATACCTCTTGCGCCGGCAGCTCTTTGTTGGCCGGAATGCCGTAGTTGTGGCCGTCGACTTTGGAACCGCTTAAGAAGGCGGGATCAAGCATGTCCTTGATGCCTTTGCCTTGTTTCTCAAGCAGATCGTCGATCTTCATGAACGCGCCTTTTCTTGCGTTCTGAACGTAATCGAACGCCCAGGAAGACGTGAACATAATGTCCATCGGCGTACCGGAAGCAGTCATGACCTGCATTTTTTGCGAGTAATCGCCAAAGTCGATCATGTTCATTTTGACGGTAACTCCGATTTTTTCTTTCGTATATTTGCTGACCTCTTCCATGACCCGGTCAACGTCCTTTTGAGGCGTGCCGATCGTATACCAAATCAGCTCAACAGGTTTGCCCGCGGCGCCCCCTGCGTCCTGCGCGCTGTCCTTGCTGCCTCCGCATGCGGTCAAGACGACCGAAGCAGACAGCATGAGCGCGAGTCCGGCAAACAGGCTTCTTTTTTTCATTTTCATGTTCGCAGATACCTCCCTTTTTCTTTCAAGCAGCCGTTGAATCGTTTCAATGGCTACCTTTACATTAACTCAAGAAAGCATTTACAAATAGGCAAGAAACTAAAGGTATGCTGTACAAAATAAAGAAAGGGTCTGCTGGATTTCACCCTTCACAGCAGCCCTTTGTAATCCGTCGGAGAAATCCCGACATATTTTTTGAATTGTTTGTAGAAATAACTGGTTTCCCAATACCCGACGGTTTTGGCGATTTCCTGAACTTTCAGATGCGTCTCCTTCAATAAGGCCTTCGCCTTCTCGATGCGGTACTTGTTGATATATTCCGTAAAGTTCTCGCCCGTTTCCTTATGGAACAAGTGGCCGAGATACACCGGATGAATATTGAACTGCCCGCTGAGCGTCTTGAGCGACAGCTCTTCGGCATAGCTATCGTGAATCAGCTTCAGCACCTGCTGTATGACGGGGCTGCGGACGTCCTGGATCAACGAGTCGACGGTTAATCCCGCCACCGTCTTCACGGCGTCGGCCATCCGGTCCACCGTTCCGGCATGCAGCACGCGGTCGAAGGCTTCCTGGTAAAGCTCGGACGAATCCGTATGCTTAATCGCTTTCAGCTCCATCTTGAAGCGGATCATCAGCTCGATGGAGATTTGCTGGAGCCGGGCAGGCGTCATGCCCTCCTGTGCCAGGAGCCGTTCGTAATCCTGATCGATGCGGGCGAGTAAGCTATCTTTATCTTTGGCTAAAATAAGCTTGGAATATTCCGCCCACTCCAGCGGAAAATCGAGTCCGGCCGTCTCGCCGGACACCGCGACCTCCGCGTAATCCAGAATGTCACGGTCGGGATAGAGCAGGAAGAACTCCTGCGCCTTCTTCGCATGCGCATAGCTTTGCGCCGCCTCGTAAGGCAGCCGCTCCACGCTGCCAAGCGAAATGCGGCAAGCCGCGGCGCAATCCGCCTTCATCCGGGCCAGCATCTCCAGCGCAGCGCGCTTGCCCTCCGCCGGCTCGTCCAGCGTAAAGACGACGACCAGTTCGCCGTCCATATTGTGAAACGGGATGACCGACAAGCCCGGCCGCCTCTGTTCCGTGGCGAGGTCGGCGTCTCCCGCGTCACCCTCTGGAAAACGGACGAGCGCCACAAGCACAAAGGGACGGTTCAGCTGCAATTGCAGCAGCTCGGCGCGCTCGTCGAATTCGTTCGGCGCGATCTGGCCGGTCAGCCACCGGTGCATAATGTGCTCCTTCAGAATGCGCATGTCCTGTTCGCCCAAGACGCGCTCGGCCTGCGCGGCGTTCAGCTTGTCCGTCGTCGTGGTCAGCGTGGAACGAAGCTCCTGCACGTCGATCGGCTTGAGCAAATAATTTTCGATCCCAAGGCGCATGCCTTCCTTCAAATAATCGAACTCGTTGAAGCCGCTCAAGATGATAACCTTCAGACCCGGATTCCATTCCCGGACGGCGCGGACAAGCTCCAGCCCCGTCATGACCGGCATCGAGATATCCGTTATCAGAATGTCGGCGGGCGTGCGCTTCAAGGCGTCCAGCGCCTTCTGCCCGTTCCCCGCGTGACCGACGATTTCGAGCCCCAACGCGGCCCAGTCGATAATATCGTACAACCCTTCAATAATGAAAGGTTCGTCATCCACCAAAAACACTCTATACATTGGATTCTCCTGCTCCTTCCTTTTCCGGGAACCACACGGTCACGGTCGTACCGGTCCCGGGCTTGCTCTTCAGCTCCATCCCGGCCCTATTTCCATGCAGCAGCTTGAGCCGCTCGTAGACGACCCGCAGTCCGAACGATCCGCCGACCTCTTCGGGCGCTCCGAGCGCTTCCTTGATCTCCTCGAGCCGCTGCGGCTCGATCCCTCTGCCGTTGTCCTCCACCCGGACGCGAATCGTCCCGTTCTCCCGAGAGAACCGGATGACGGCGCGGTTATCGTCCCGGTCCGCCTCAATGCCGTGAACAATGTAGTTTTCGATGATCGGCTGGAGGAACATTTTGACGACGGGAATTCCATACAGCTCCCGGTCGCATTCGATGGCGTAAGTAAATCGATCTTTATACCGGATACGGAACAGCTCCAAATACAGGCGGCACGCCTCCAGCTCGTCCTTGAGCGTATAGACGGCCTTCTGCTGCACCACGTTGCGGAACAGCGCCGACAGGCTGAAGATCATCTCGCCTACGTCATGCGCGCCTTGGGAGATGGCCCGCATCCGGATCACTTCGAGCGTGTTGTACAGAAAATGCGGATTGACCCTCGCCTGAAGCGCGGCGAATTCCGTATGCTTTTGCCGGATTTCGGCTTTATACACCCGCTCGATGTAGCGGTTCAGCTCGTCCAGCATATCGTTGAAGCTGCGGGAAATTTGGCCCAGCTCATCTTCCTTCGGCTCGATGATGCGCGAGGTCAGGTCTCCGGTCTCGACCTTTTTCATGAACCGGATAATTTTGTTCGTCCGCTTGGCGAAATTGATCACCACGAGCGACGGGAACAGGATGGCGATCAGAATCCCCAGCACGCTGGCGATAATAATCGTTCGTCTCCAGCCTTGGGAGGCGGCCGCGATCTCTTGCTTCGGAATCGCGCCGACTACGACGTAGCCCGCCTGGTTTTGCGCCAGCGTCGTAATATACGATTCCTGCTCCAGCATGCCCGTCTCCTGCTGAATTTGGTTCATATAAGGATAAGACTTGCCGTAATACGTGCCCGAGGAATCGAAAATGACATGCCCGTCCGGGGTCAGCACGAGAATCGTCCCCTTGAGCGTCTCTTTGTAGCTGGCCAGCGACTTCCAAATGCCGTCGGAGTCGAAATAGATCAAAAGCTGCCCGATATATTTCAGCGAGTTTTTATCGTTCATGGCAGTCCGGACGGCAAACAGCCGGGGGTCCCATTGATCGATTTCCTTGCGGATCCACGGATTGGGCACGGAGACGTTCTTGTTGTCCAACGCCATCGCGTCCGGGACATACGAATGGACGGCATTGGTCACATGAAGCTTCGCCGATTTTTGCCGGTTGTACACATACAAGGACTGCTTCTCCGCGCTGTACAGCATCAGATTCCGGATATCCGGATCGTCCTCCAGCCGGTTGGCGAAATAGGACAAGCCGTACGGAGCGACATCTTCTTCATAATATCGGTTCAAGCCGTGCTCGATATAATCCCGAAAATCATGCTGCAGGAAATACGAGATGTCGGCAGCCAGCCTCGGATCGCGGTATACGCCAAGCACCATCGATTGCACCGACTCGTATTTTTCGCTCAAAAATGCGTTTACGCTTTCCATCGCCTTCTTCTGGTTGTCCATCTCCCGCTGTACGACAGATTGCGACATCACGTGATACATCATGTACGAGAGCGTGATGATGGTCAGAATCGTAATGAGGGCAAACGAAAGCAGCAGCTTCATGAACAAGTTGTTTTTAATATATCTCCGGTATACGCTTCCAATCATTCGTCCCACCCCCTGCTGCCGTTCCTATGCTACGATCCCTAAATTATAGCATGTCTGAAAATGAATCGGGACATGTTCCAAAATAGTTCAAAAGTTCGGATTTTCACAAACATAATCCCGGGACTACTGTGATCTAAGTCATATTTTCCGGGACAAGCTTTCCTCACAATAGAGATAGACCATGACAATCCTCACAGCAATCCGTGACGGTTTGCCAAAACAACAAGTTCAGGAGAAAGGTGGAATAGGAATCCCATGGATGTAGTGATGCTCTCGCGCATACAGTTTTCCGCAACGACGATTTTTCACTTTATTTTCGTGCCCATCTCGATCGGATTAGCGCTGATGATTGCGATTATGGAGACGATGTACGTAGTCAAAGGCCAGGAAGAATATAAACGGATGGCTAAGTTCTGGGGCAAATTGTTTCTGATCAATTTCGCCGTCGGCGTGGTCACCGGGATTTTGCAGGAATTCCAGTTCGGCATGAACTGGTCGAGTTATTCGCGGTTCGTCGGGGACGTCTTCGGCGCTCCGCTGGCCATCGAGGCGCTGCTGGCGTTCTTCATGGAATCGACGTTCATCGGCTTGTGGATCTTCGGATGGGAGCGGCTGTCGAAGAAGGTCCACTTGGCCTGCATCTGGCTGGTGTCCATCGGCACGACGCTGTCAGCGTTCTGGATTCTCGCGGCCAACTCGTTCATGCAGCGTCCGGTAGGCTTCACGGTCAATAACGGACGAGCGGAAATGAACGACTTCCTCGCTCTGATCACGAACGGCCAGCTGTGGTGGGAATTCCCGCATACGGTGTTCGGCGCTTTTCTGACCGGTTCCTTTCTGGTGGCCGGGATCAGCGCCTGGAAGCTGCTGAAGCGCCAAGACGTGTCTTTCTTCAAAAAGTCATTCCAACTCGCGATCGTGATCGCCTTGATCTCCTCCGTCGCCGTCGCGCTGTTCGGTCACCAGCAGGCGCAATACCTGGTTGCCACCCAGCCGATGAAAATGGCGGCCAGCGAAGGCCTCTGGGAAACGAGCAGCGATCCTGCGCCTTGGACGGTCACGGCGTTCATCGATCCGGTGAAGCAGCAGAATACGATGGAAATCAAGGTTCCGTATCTGCTCAGCTATTTGTCGTACAGCAAGTTTTCCGGCAGCGTGCCGGGGATGAAAGACCTTCAAGCGGAATACGAGCAAAAGTACGGTCCGGGCAACTACATTCCGCCGGTGCGCACGACGTTCTGGAGCTTCCGCATTATGGTAGCCGCCGGCTCTCTCATGATTTTGCTGGGCCTGTACGGCTGCTATCTCGCGGCCCGCAACAAGCTGGAGCAAGCGGGCAAATGGTTCCTGCACGCGATGGTGTGGGGGATCTCCATGCCGTTCATCGCCAACACGTCGGGCTGGATTATGACGGAGATCGGCCGTCAGCCGTGGGCCGTATTCGGGCTTATGCGCACCGAGGACGGGGTGTCCCCGAGCGTCAGCGCCGGACAGGTGCTGTTCTCGCTGATCTCGTTCACCGCCGCCTATACGGTGCTCGCTATCGTCATGGCCTACTTATTCATCCGAGTGATCAAAAAAGGGCCGAATGCCGTCGATCATGCCGAAATCGCGCATGCGGACGATCCATTCGACAGGGAGGGACAACATGCTTTCTCTAAATGAGCTTTGGTTTATTCTTGTAGCGGTTTTGTTCGTCGGCTTCTTCTTTCTGGAGGGCTTCGATTTCGGGGTGGGCATGTCTGCGTCGCTGCTGGGCAAAACCGACGGACAGCGCCGCGTACTCATTAATTCGATCGGCCCGTTCTGGGACGCGAACGAAGTCTGGCTGCTGACGGCGGGCGGCGCGATGTTCGCGGCTTTCCCCAACTGGTACGCCACGCTGTTCAGCGGCTTTAACACGCCGCTTGTCGTTCTTCTGCTGGCCTTGATCGGCCGGGGCGTCGCCTTCGAGTTTCGCGGCAAGGTCGACAATCAGCGCTGGAAGAAGACCTGGGACGGCGTCATCTTCATGGGCAGTCTGCTGCCTCCGTTCCTGCTCGGCGTCGTCTTCGCCTGCCTGCTGAAAGGCCTGCCGATCGACGGGCAGATGGAAATGCGCGCCGGATTGTTCGATATCGTGAACATCTACAGCGTCATCGGCGGAGTGACGGTCACGGTGCTGTGCCTCGTGCACGGCCTGATGTTTACGACGCTGCGGACGACGGGAGACTTGCAGGAGCGGGCGCGCGCGCTGGGCGGCCGGCTGCTGATCCCGCTTGCGGGGCTGCTGGCGGTATTCGGGGCGATGACCTACGCGATGACGGACGTATTTCAGGTCCGCGGCGGAATTTTGACGGTCATGGCCGTTGCCGGGGTCGCCGCGTTCGTACTGGCCGGCGCCTTTAACGCCAAGAAGAAGGACGGCTGGGCGTTCGGCATGACGGGAGCCGTGATCGCTCTGGCGATCGTTGCCGTGTTCATCGGACTGTTTCCAAGGGTGATGATCAGCTCCATCGACAGCGCGTTTAACCTGACGATCCACAATGCGGCTTCCGGTCCGTATTCGCTAAAAGTGATGACGTATGTCGCTTTGGGCCTGCTTCCTTTCGTGCTCGGCTATCAGATCTGGAGCTACTTCGTCTTCCACAAACGCGTGCACGAAAAGCAGCACCTGGAGTACTAATATGGGAAAGGCGCTGCTCGGTTATCAAGGAATCAAGCCGGTTCTCGTCATCATGACCTTGCTGACTTTGGTGCAGAGCGCCGCCATCCTAGGTCAGGCGGCATGGCTGGCGGAGGTCGTCTCCGCCCTTTTTGCCGGTACGCCGCTGCAGGAGCTGACAGGGACCGCGCTGCTGTTTCTGCTCGCATTTCTGCTCCGTCAGGCGACGGGACTCGTCCAGCAGAAGATCGCCTATCGCTATGCCGAAAAGACGGGCGCGAGCCTGCGCAAGCAGCTGATGGAGAAGCTGTTCGAGCTCGGGCCAAGGTTCGCCAAAACGGAGGGCACGGGCAATCTGGTTACGTTGGTGCTGGACGGCATCTCGCGGTTCCGCACTTTTCTGGAGCTGGTGATTCCCCGCATGCCTTCCGCGGGGGTTACCCCTGCGGTCGTGCTGGCGTACGTGTTCTGGCTCGATGCCGTATCAGGCGTCATTTTGCTCGTGACGATGCCGATTCTCATCGCGTTCATGATCTTGATCGGACTCGCCGCGCGCAAGCAAATGCAGCAGCAGTGGCAGTCCTACCGCGTCTTGTCGAATCATTTTGTCGATTCGCTCCGCGGGCTGGAGACGCTGAAGGTGCTCGGCCGCAGCCGCTCGCACGGCAAGACGATCGGGCGGGTGAGCGACAAATACCGCTCGGCGACGATGCGCACCCTGCGCGTGGCGTTCTTGTCGTCGTTTGCGCTCGATTTCTTCACCATGCTGTCCGTCGCCTCGGTGGCTGTCAGCTTGGGGCTGCGGCTGGTGAACGGCGACCTCATGTTGGTAACGGGGCTCACGGTGCTTATTTTGGCGCCGGAGTATTTCCTCCCCGTCCGCTTGGCGGGGGCCGATTACCATGCCACCTTGAACGGCAAAGAAGCCGGCGAGGCGATCCGGGCGATTCTGGATCGGCCGTCCGGGGCAAAAGCCGCACCCGGGCTTCCGGCCTCGTTCGTCTGGGGCAGCGACAGCGAGCTGACGCTTTCCCGGATTCAGGTGCAGCATGAGCCGGAAGGACCGCCATCGCTGCAGAACGTGTCCGTGCGAATCCGGGGCTTGCGGAAAATCGGCATCGTCGCCGAAAGCGGTGCAGGGAAATCGACGCTGATCGACGTGCTGAGCGGGTTTCTGCATCCGACGGAAGGAAATATTGAACTTGACGGCTGCAAGGTTCGTTCCATGCACGCAGAGGCATGGCTTAACCAAACGACGTACATTCCGCAGCATCCGTATTTGTTCCACGGCTCTTTGGCGGACAATATTCGCTTCTACGCCCCGGACGCGCCACAGGAAGAAGTCGACCGGGCGATCGCCGCGGCCGGACTTGCCGAACTCGTTGCCGGCTTGCCTGGCGGCAGCGGGGAAAACGTGGGCAATGGCGGGCGGCCGCTGAGCGGCGGGCAAGAGCAGCGCGTCGCCTTGGCCCGTGCTTTTCTAAGCCGGCGGCCGGTGATGCTGCTCGATGAGCCGACCGCTCATCTGGACATCGAGACGGAGTACGAGCTTAAAGAGACGATGCTTTCCTTGTTCGAGAATAAGCTGGTGTTTCTTGCAACGCACCGCTTGCACTGGATGCCGGATATGGACTGGATCATCGTCCTGCATCAGGGGCGAGTCGCCGAAACCGGCACGCACGAGGAGCTGCTGGCGAACAAAGGGATTTACTATGAATTGATCACATCGCAGCGGGAGGGGATATCATGAAGCGGGAAGCTTGGCTGCGCCCGGAGTCGCGGGCCTTTTACTGGCGGTTCGCGGCGATTGTGGCATTAGGGGCGTTAACGGCCGGGTGCGCCGCTTCCCTGATGTTCACTTCCGGCTACCTCATTTCCAAGTCAGCGCTGCGGCCGGAAAACATCTTGATGGTCTACGTCCCCATCGTCTTGGTCCGAACCTTCGGGACGAGCCGGGCGGTCGGGCACTATGTCGAACGCCTCGTCGGACACGATACGATCCTGCGCATGATCTCGCACTTGCGCGTCCGGCTGTATCGGCTCCTCGAACCGCAGGCGCTGTTCATCCGCTCCCGCTTCCGCACGGGCGACATGCTCGGCGTGCTGGCCGACGATATCGAGCATCTGCAAAACGTTTATCTGCGCATCGTGTTTCCGGGCGCGACCGCTTTCATCGTGTTCGTATTGTCGGTTGCGGCGCTGGGCTGCTTCGACGGAAGGTTCGCGCTGTTGATGGCCGCTTATTTGTTGATTCTCGGCCTTTTGCTGCCTGTCGCTTCCTTAGCCGTAACGCGGAGGAACCATACGCTGATCAAGCGGCAGCGCGGCGGCCTGTACCGGAAGCTGACCGATGCGGTGCTCGGGATGAACGACTGGGTCGTCAGCGGAAGAGCGGCAAGCTTTATTCAAAGCTACGAAACGGACGAAGCGGAAATGGCGGGAGTGGAGCGGCGAACGAGCGATTGGACGCGGCGCAGAAACGCGATCGCCCAAGGGGTGGTCGGGCTCATGGTCGTCTCCATGATCTATTGGGCAGGCCAGCAATCGGCCGACCAGCAAATCGCCGCGACCTTGATCGCCGCCTTCGTGCTCGTCGTGTTCCCGGTGGCGGATGTGTTCTTGCCTCTTTCGGAGGCCGTGGAGAAGCTGCCGCAGTACCGGGAGTCGCTGAACCGGCTGTCGGAGATTGGCGGGCAGACTGGAAGCCCCCCTGCCCCGGTGCGGGACGAGTGTGTAGCCGCGACGCTCTGCAAAACGGCGCATATTCAGGTCGATAGCGCCAGCTATCAATATGAAGCAGGAAGCCGCCGGGAAATCGACCACGTATCTCTGGATCTTCCGCAGGGGAAGAAAATCGCGATCATCGGCCGCAGCGGCGCAGGCAAATCGACCTTGCTGAAGCTCATTCAAGGGGCGCTCGTCCCCACGGAAGGCCAAGTAGCTGTGAACGGCATGCCGACACATTCGCTTGGCGACGGCATCTCCGGCGTCGTCTCGGTCTTGAACCAGAGCCCGCACCTGTTCGATACTTCGGTAGCGAACAATATCCGGCTCGGGAAGCCCGACGCCTCGGACGAGGACATCCGCCTGGCCGCCAAGCTCGCCAAGCTGGACGCCCTGATCGAATCGCTTCCCGCAGGCTATCGGACGCCCATGCACGAAACAGGGCAGCGCTTCTCGGGCGGCGAGCGTCAGCGGATCGCGCTTGCGCGCATCCTGCTGCAAGATACCCCGGTCGTGCTGCTGGACGAACCGACGGTCGGCCTCGATCCCCGGACCGAGCGGGAGCTGCTGGCTACGATTTTCGATACGCTGCGGGACAAATCCTTGATATGGGTTACGCACCATCTGGTCGGGGCCGAGCAGATGGACGAAATTATATTTATGGAAAACGGCCGCGTCGAAATGAGAGGCACGCACGCCGAACTCATGGAGCGCTATCCGCGCTATCGCAATTTGTACCGTCTGGATCGGCCAGACGACCCGGTTCTATAATTCCAGCCAGCAACCGCTAAAACGATGAGTACAATGGAAACAAGGACCACCTAAAAAAGGTCGTCCTTGTTCTTAAAACGATGGGAAAGGGAATCGTGACCGTCGAGATCTTCAGCTCTTGAGGAACGCTTGCATGCATGGACATGCGGGCACGGGCTACGAGATTTGTATGCCTTTCTTGAGCGACTTCAGGTCGCCATTCGGATTGACCAGCAAGGGCAGCATCTTCACACTACGAACCATCGAGGAATGGCACTGCCGGCATACCGGCACATTCTCGAACGCAAAGTTGTCCCGCATCCAGCCCTTACATCCTTCCTTGCTGCAAGACCAGATCGTCGTGATTTCCTCAGGGATATCCTCTAACGATTTCTTTTGAAAGTTCACAGTTAACCCCTCCCTTGATTTAAAAACCCTTGATCCTAAAAAAACTGCCCTCAACACAAGTTAAGGGCAGTTTGCTTGGGCTTACATTACAGCTTTACAACATTTTCGGCTTGCGGTCCGCGGTTGCCTTGTACAACATTGAATGTAACACGCTGGCCCTCATCCAACGATTTGAAGCCGTCACCTGTAATCGCGCTGAAATGCACGAATACGTCGCCGCCGCCTTCCATTTCGATAAAGCCAAAACCCTTGTCTGCATTAAACCATTTTACTGTACCTGTTTCCATTGTATGACCTCCAAAATTTGATTTAACATGTCTTTTTTATCCTTCAAAGAAATAAAAAATTCACATATTGAAAAAGGTTCCATCACACAAATGATAACCCTTTACAATATGTGAATTCACAGGTCAAATTTATGATTAACCTAAGCTTACCATAATTAGATCCAAAAGACAAGTTTGTTACCGGAAGTAAAGTTAGAAAAATAGTAAATGCCCGTTAAGCTCGGGGCAGCCGAGTTGAAGGACGAGTTTTACGGATTCTTAACTTGACCCTTCGCCTGATTAACCTTATAGTTACTACAAATGTATGAGGTGAGAACAAATGTTAGGCGGTCGTTCATGTTAAATTCCGAGGAAAAAAAGCTAATCGTGAAAATCGCGAAGCTGTACTATTTTGAAGCTTGGACCCAGGAAAAAATTGCGGTGAAATTCGGCATTTCACGGCCCGCCGTCTCCAAGCTGCTCCAGAAGGGACGCGACGAAGGCGTCGTGGAAATTCTCATTCATGACGATACGCTGGAAACCGGCGATCTGGAGAAGGAAATTGAAGCGGCCTTCGACCTCAAGCAAGCGATCGTTGTGCCTACCCGCGACTTGAAGCAGGAGCTGGTCTACAGCACGGTCGGCAAAGCGGCGGCCGGTTTTGTGCTCAAGGCGATGAAGCAGGCCGAGCGCATCGGCGTATCGTGGGGAACGACGCTGTTCCACGTCGTGAAAGAGTTTCCTTTTGAAAAGAAAGAAAACCTCAAGATCGTCCCGCTTGTCGGCGGGATGGGCAACGACAAGATCGAAATTCATTCCAACCAGATCGCGTACGAGCTGTCCAAGAAACTGGGCGTAAAATGCGAATCGCTGTATGCTCCTGCGGTGGTGGAAACCGAGGAGCTGCGGGATAAAATCGTAGAGCTGCCGAACATTTCTTCCGTTCTGGAGGAAGGCAAGCTGATCGATCTGGCACTGGTCGGCATCGGGAATCCGTTTGCCATGTCGACCATGGAAGAAATCGGCTACTTGAACCAAGAGGTGCTGCAGCAATTGAAGGCCTTGAACGCGGTGGCCGATATCAATTCCCGCTTTATCGATCAAGACGGGGCCCTTTGCAACCACCCTATCAACAATAAAGTGATCGGCATCGAGCTGGAGCATCTGAAAGCCGTAAAGCTGGTAATCGCCATCGCGGTCGGACTGCACAAGGTGGACAGCATCCTTGCTGCGCTGAAAGGCGGGTACGTGCATGTGCTGATCACCGACGAGCCGACCGCATCCAGCCTCGCCGCGAAGTTAAAATAGAACCTTGAGCGCAGCCGAACGAACCGCTAACGGAGGGAGCCTCATGAAAGAGACACGGCTTGAAACTTTTCTGTACTGTAACGATTGCAAGCAGGAGCAGGATCATGTGATCAGCTACCTGAACAAACGGATCTCCGAGATTGAGTGTCAGGCGTGCCATCGGCGGCTTTCCATGCAGATCGATCTTTCGCATGAGCTGTACGATGAGCTGTTTACCAGAATCCGCACCAAGCCCGCCAGAATGACCGAAGAGTACAGGCGTCATGTCAGCCAGTTTCTGCTCACACTTCCGGCGAGGGTCGCCAGCAAGCCTTACCGGGTGTACCGGGAATGGAAGGAAATCCGCGGCTTTTTCCATAAGTACCGGGTAAGAAAAGGCTGAGCGCGGCCGCCAAAAGGCTTTTTCCCATATCCGCACATAGAAAGAACCTTCAACCCACGCAAGCGGATTGAAGGTTTCTTCTATATATACTGCCTACAACAAGCCCACAAGCTCAAGCCCATACGCAATGCCGTCATGACCGACATCCTTTGTTATGTAACGCGCCACTTTTTTCACGGATTCCGGCGAGTTCCCCATCGCCACACTGTGGCCTACATATTGGAGCATCTCCAGATCGTTCAGGTTGTCGCCGAAGGCGTACACCTGCTCTCGCCGAAAGCCGAGCTTGTCAATGAACCGCTCGATGCCCTGCGCTTTGGAGCCGCCGAAAGGAAGCACGTCCATGGACAGCCGGTGCCAACGGACAAAGTCCAGCTTCCGGAACCGCTCGATGTAGCCGGATTCGTCCTGCTCGGTGCAAAACAGCATCGTTTGGTAAATGTCCCGGTCTGCGTAAAAAAGCGGATCGTATTCGGGATGCGGATACTGCAGCGTTCCAATGCTTTCCTCGACGTACGGATGACGCCTGCTGCTACTTCTCATGCCTTCCTCGTCCAAATAAACGAGCGGATGACCTTGCTGCAGCGCGTATTCGGATAACGAACGGATGACCTCCGTCGGAATCGGATTCGTATAAATCAGCTTGCCGTGCAGCATCACATATTGGCCGTTGAAGCCGACGAAGGAATCGATGCCGAGCTCGCGGCGCAAAGGCTCAAGCATGAACGGAGAGCGGCCTGTCGCAAAAGCGACCTCATGCCCCGCCTCCTTCAGCGCAAGAATGGCTTCCTTCGCGGAAGCAGGCAGCCGCTTGTCATGATCCAGCAAGGTCCCGTCGATATCAAAAAAAATCATGCTTCGCGTTCGGGTCACATCAACACCTCGGTGCAGTAAAATTCTATAGCTGTTCTTCCGCCGGCAAGTGGAGAGAGACCTTATCGTGCAGTTGAAATGGCAGCGGCGAGCTGATTTCCCATTGACCGTCCTCGGACCGGACATGGTAATGGAATTCTTTCCCTTGAAACTGCACGTTCGTCACTTCACCCGAAATCCCGGCTTGCTCCGGAGTACCGAGCTTGAACTGGTCGGGCCGGACCGGGTACATGCCGCACGACTTGAAATAATCGGCGACGCGGCCGCCCTGCCACTGAACGGTACCGTCCGAGCCTACCGGCACAAAGCTGTCGCGGTTCCAGCGGCCGCGGATCAAGTTGGCCTTCGACACGAACTTCGCGACAAATTCGGTTTCCGGGCGAAGGTAAATGTCCTGCGGCGTCCCGATCTGCTCAATGCGACCGTCCTTCATCACAACGATCCGGTCGGCCATGGCGAGCGCTTCGCCCTGGTCATGGGTCACGTACACGATGGCTGTTCCGGTCTGCCGGTGAATCGCTTGAATCTCGCGGCGCATATCCATGCGCAGCATCGCATCCAGGCTGCTAAGCGGCTCGTCCATCAGCAGCAGCGACGGCTCCGCCGCAATCGCGCGGGCAATCGCCACCCGCTGCTTCTGCCCGCCGGACAGCTCGTGCGGCATGCGGGTGCCGTGCTGCGCCAAGCCGACCATCTGGAGCACGCTCGCAATCCGCTCCTGCTCCCTCTCGCGAATATACGATGGAGTTTCCTTATGATGGCGGATCGGAAACCGGATATGCTCCGTCACATTCATATGCGGCCAGAGGGCAAAAGCCTGAAACACCATGCCAATTCTCCGCTTCTCCGGCGGCAGGCTGAAGCCCGGCTTCGCGACCGTCGTCCGGTTCATGCGGATCTCCCCGGCGGTCGGCTGCTCGAAGCCCGCGAGCATGCGCAGCAGCGTCGTTTTGCCGCAGCCGGAAGGACCGAGAATGGCGACGAACTCGCCCTTCTCAATCGTTAAATTTAAAGGCTTCAGCGCCTGAAAGGCTCCGAACGTTTTGCTGACTTCTACTAATTGAATGCTCATGAAGACTGGACTCCTTTTTGGGCTGAGAACTTCCGGATCAGATGCAGAAGGCCCATCCCCACCATAATCAAAAGGACGATCAGGCTGGACAATGCGGTAGAATACAGCGTATTACCGGCTTGCTCGAAGCCGAATATCGTCACGCCGATCGTCTGCGAGCCGGTCGACCATAATAGCGCGGACACCGTAAGCTCCGTGAACGCCGTCAGAAAGACGAGGAATGCGCCGCTCAGCAGCCCCGGCAACAGAAGCGGAAGCAGGACGAAGGCCCACTTTTTCCAGAATCCCGCGCCGAAAATATGCGCCGCCTCCTCCATCGAAGGATCGATTTGCGTGAAAGCCGTAATGCCCGCCCGCACCTGCAAAATCATGAACCGGCATACATACGCGATAAACAAAATGCGGATCGAGCCGTAAATGCCGGGATTCCAGCCGGGAATGGGCTGCATCCACGCGAAGATCATCGCTAGGCCGAACACGATCCCCGGCAGCGTGTAAGGCAGGGCCACGGCAAGCTCCGCCGATTTGGTCAGCCACGACGGCTTGCGCACCCGCACATAGGCGAGCAAGGAGCCGAACACGAGACAAATAACCAGCGTCGTTGCCGATAGCGTCAGACTGTTTTGGATCGACTGCCACACTTTTTCGTTTTCGAGCAAAATGTATTTATAGTTCGAAAGCGTCAAATTCGCCGGTTGAAACGGAAGCCCGTACGCCTTTTTCAATGAAAGGGCGATCATGGATACAAGCGGCACGACCGTGATGACCGCGAGAAACGTCCATACGGCCGCTGTGACCCAAGTTCGGTGCTTCCCCAGCGCAAAGCGCGGGCTGTGATCGACGACGACCGTATCGGCCGCCTTGATTTTGCGGACCGCTAGCCATTGCAGCAGCGTGCCGATGATGGCGATCACGCCCAGCATGACGGATAAAGCGGCGCCGCGGGAGAAGGCGGATGGGCCGAAGCCAATAATCTCCTCGTAAATGAGTGTGCTGAGCACGGAAATCTGCTTCGGAATGCCCAGGAACGCAGGGATTCCGAAGTTGTCGAGCGAGGCCAGAAACGCCAGCAGCCCGCCGGCCGTCAAGCCGGGCAAAGCCAGAGGAAGGGTGACCAAACGGAACGTTTTCCATCTTCCGGCCCCGCTGGCTCTTGTCGCCCACTCCAGATCGCGCGGGATTTTTTTCAGCACGTCCACTGTCAGTAAATATACAAGCGGAAAATGATGAATTCCCATGACGAAAATAATGCCGCCGTAGCTGTACATGCTCCACGGCTTCGCGTCCGGGTTCACCAGATGCAGCAGGCTGGCCGCAAGCCCTTGGTTGCCCATAAAAGACGACCAGGACAGCGTCAAAACATAAGACGGCAGTATAAAAGAAAGCAGCATAGCCATGTGCAGCGTTTTTTTGTGCTTGATGTCGCTGTAGGCCATCAGCCAAGCCGCCAGCACGCCGAGCGCAATCGAGACGAGAGAGGAGCCGGCCACGATCACGAACGTATCGTTTAACGTTTTCCACAGGTGGCTTTGCTGCAGCATTTCCGAGTAGTGCGCAAGCGTCGGACCGGCGCTGCCCTGCATGCTTAAAACGATCAGCTTGCCGATCGGCAGGACGAAAAAGACGAGCAGAAGAACAAGGGTGACGCCTATAAGCATTCGTTTCAAAAGAAAGGAAGGAAAAGACAAGGGGACGGGCTTGTCTCCTTTCCCCTCATGGGTCCGTTCGAGCCGAATCTGTTTGGAATCGATCATAGACTATGCGCTCCGCTTCTTATTGCCCGAAGACGGAGGTGAACTGCTTCTTGTCCGCTTCGCGCGCTTCCGCCAATTTGGAAATCTCCGAAGAAATGACTTTAAATTGATTGATGCTTTTCAGTCCTTTTGGGGCTTCGACGCCTTCGCGGATCGGCGTGTACCCGATGCTGGAAGCGAGCTTTTGGCCATCCTCGGACAGAACGAAGTCCACGAACGCTTGGGCCGCTTTTTCGTTGGCCGCATTTTTCAAAATGCCGATCGGCTCGGTAATGACCGGAACGCCTTCCGAAGGATACACCAACTCAACCGGGGAGCCTTTCGCCTTCTCGCGGGCGACGAGATAATCGACGACCATGCCGTACGATTTTTCCCCGCCGGCTACGGCGTTCAGCACGGCGCCGTTTCCTTTGACGACTGAAACGTTGTTCGCTTTCAGGCTCTTGAAGAAATCCCAGCCGAAGCCGTCCGTACGGGACAGAACGCCGACGTTATACGCCGCTGCGCCGGAGTACAGCGGGCTCGGCATGATGGCGGCATCTTTGCTCTCGGCCGCGGCGAGCGCCTTCCACGAAGTCGGCGGCGTTTTTACCTTCTGAGTGTTGACCGCGAGCACGGTGGCCATCACTTTCGTACCTGAATAGGCGCCGTCCGGATCGACGAGATCTTTCGGGACTTTTGCCAGCTCGGGCGATTTATAGGAAGCGAGCAGATTTTGCTTTTTCAAGCCTTCGAACGTCACGGCGTCGGCCAGCAGGAGAACGTCGGCCTGCACTTTGCCCGCTTGATTCTCCGCTTGCAGCTTCGCGGTGACTTCTTCGGTGCCGGAACGGAAGCTTTCCACTTTCACATCCGGGTATTTCTTATTGAAAGCCGAGACGAGCTTCGAGACATCGTCTTCCGGCTGGGACGTATAGAACGTAAGCTTGCCCGAGGGCCCGTTCGCTTCTTGCTTGGCAGGCTCCTGCTTCCCGCCGGACTGCGCTCCTTGGTTCGCCGCCGGCTGCCCGCTCGTGCCGCAACCGCTGAATACGAGTAATGCCGTCAAGCTCACCAGTAAAGAACCTTTTTTCAACAACCTCATTCTCTCCCTACGCGATGGATTTGTATGTGTATATGTTCAGTATATAGAGCATTTGTCAAACGGCTGTTAACTTGAATATCAACATTTATAAACACCTTATGAACCGATCCGGTAACTCAGGATAAAAGGTAGCGCCAAACCGCTTCAGCCACGCCGTCTTCCTCGTTGCTTGCCGTCACCGCGTCCGCGGCTTGCTTCACCCGGTCGCTGCTGTTCGCCATCGCAATGCCAAGCCCCGCCCACTGGAGCATGGCCATATCATTATCGTAATCGCCGATCGCCGCGATTTCAGCCGTATGCATCCCGTACATCCGGCACAGCGCTTCGAGCGCCGTTCGCTTGCTGACGCCGGCCGCATTGATATCGAAGCGCCGCTGTCCCGTTTTCGTCAAAGCCAATTCGTCCCACGACCGCAGCTCGTCGTATAGCCTGACCAGCAATTCGGGGTCTTCGCTAATGATCGTCGCTTTGTATAGCGGTTCGGACACGGCTTCGGCGAAGGCGGCCAGAGGGCCCGCCTGCTTCACTTGGATAAGGTCGGCTTGCTCCCGATAGTTCTCGTAGATCAACGGCAGGTCCGGGTCGATGACGACATTAGCCAGCGGCCAACTCGCGTTCATCTCATTTATTTGCTCTACAAACAGCGTACGGTAACCGTAAAAATGTACATATGCGCCCGCTTCAGCCGCCAGCTCCGCGATACGTCTTGCCGCATCGGGCTGGATCGGAAAGCCTTGCACCCGTTCGCCGGATTCCGCATCCAGAATGACTGCGCCGTTGAAGGCAATCAAGCAGCCGTTCATCCCTATATGCCGGGCGTGGAGCCAGACCGATGCGGGGAAGCGCCCCGAAGCGATGGTGACGTTCACCCCCTCTCGAATCGCTGTTTGCAAAGCGTCGCAAACGGCGGGCGTGATGATTTTGCTGCGGTTCAGCAGCGTGCCGTCCATATCCAAGGCGAGTAGTCGATACATGGTTTCGCTCCGTTTCAATGTGTAGGTTAGACCGTGTACATGCTGGCCGAGTCGGGCAGAAACACCGGACCGCCGAAGACGGCGCTTGCCGTTTGTTTCATCAGCTCGAAATTCCCGTCGCTGGGCAAATGCACGAGCACCAGCTTCTTCACGCGTGCTTTCTCGGCAATCGCGGCCGCTTGACCGGCGTCCATATGTCCTTGTCCCGTCGTATGGTAGCTGCCTTCGCAGATCGTCGCTTCACAGAGAAAAATATCCGCGTCCCTGGCCAGCTCAATCAACGATTCGCAATAAGAGGTATCGCCCGAATAGACGAGGACCTTGCCTCTGTACGTGATTTTGACCGCAAAACAGGAAATCGTGTGCTCGACAGGGACGAATTCGATGTCCGCGCCCGCGAGCCGGACTTTCAAATCCGGGCGGATTGGCGTGATATCCGAATGCGGACCATGCAGCTTGGCGAGCATGTCCGACGGCTCCTCCGGCGCGAAGAGCTTGAGCTTCTCGCTCATCCGGTTCGTGCGGAGAGCTCCGACGGCGGCGTATTGCAATATCCCGATATCCGCCATATGATCGTGATGCAAGTGGGACAAAATGACGCCGGACAGCCGCTCAACACTCGTATGGTAAGAAAGCCGGCTCATCACCCCGCTTCCACAATCCAGCAAAATCTGCCCCTCGTCCGTTGTGACCAAGTATCCCGCAGTTGCTCCGCCGGCAGAGGGATACCCTCCCCAGTAGCCTAAAATCGTTACCTGCAATGCCCTCACCTCAAGTTGTCGTTTTCCATCGCTGTTTACATTTGTTCTTGTCGTGTACATTTGTCATAAATATAGGTCTAAAGGGGTGGAGGGTCAAGTTAAGATACTGTAAATGACCCGGACAAGCCTTGCATAGACAGGAGCATTGGAGGAAGCACATGTAAGGTTTAAAGCATGAAAAAGAGCTCCATCATGGCGTCATGGCGGAACTCTTTTTCGCTACCTATCCGATTCGGACAATCGATAAACGGTGCTACTGGCTTTATTCGGCTCCGACTTAACTTGCTGTTTCTTTAAGACGACGTCCCCTTGATTGCGGGCGGCGTCTCTTATCCTTTGCACGGTAAACTTGGAGATGGGCGCAGGGAGCTTATCCACCAGGAAAAATCCGACTTCGGCGATTTCTTTACCGTCCGGCACCGGCGTCCCCTCCCATTCCGTTACTTTAAAGTCAAAAACATAGGTGTTGCGCCCGGATAAATAATAGATGCCCGACAGCGTAAAATCAACGGGATGCATCGCTACCTGGATTTCTTCCTGGCACTCGCGGATAGCGGTCTCCCATGCCGCCTCTCCCTCTCTTTGCCGGCCTCCCGGCAGCCCCCATTTCCTTTTCCCGTCCGCATGACGAACCAGAAGAACTCTGCCGGCATCGTCGAAGATGACAAAGCCTGCCCGAATGCTTGTTTTCGACGGCATAACCGCTCCACCTCCTATGGGAGTAGTGTATGCTGCCAAGGTCCAAAAAGAGCGAGGCCGACTTTTCCGTCCTCCTAAATCCTGTGTCTAACAAAATCACAGCGTGGTATAATGCTTCAAGAGGGGCAGACCTACAAAGCCTTGAAGAAGTGCGTCACGATCAATATTTTAAACTTTTCAATCCTGCCCAACGACCGTTACCACAGCGTCTTTCACCTGCGGGAGGATCATACGCTGATTCCCCTGATCGACGACATCGAGGTACACTTTATCGAGCTGCCGAAGCTTGACGATCGCGCCGTTCCGGTGGAAGGCGGCCTGGTCAACTGGCTGTTGTTCCTGAAAGGCGCGGATAAATCCAACTGGGAGGTGCTGGCCATGAACGAACCGACTTTGAAAAAGGCGATGACGACGCTCGAATTCCTGAGTCAGGACGCCGAAGCCCGCAGGCTGTACGAAGCGAGGCAAAAATATTTGCACGACGAAGCCTCGATGATTGAAGGAGCGAAGACGGAAGGAAAAATTGAAGTCGCCAAAAACATGCTGTCGATGGGCCTCGATGTTCAATTGATCGTTAAAGCGACCGGATTAACGGAAGAAGAGATTCACGCCTTGAAACCGATGTGAGCCATCTTCGGATACGAAACCGCCAGCCTTTCGAGGTTGGCGGTTTTGCTTCTTCCTAATTATATCGCTTCAAATGCACCAGGAATGTTGTATAATACTATACTATACGTAAAAATATAGGGAGCTTGTTCTCCTGGCACAATGAAAGGTACAGAAAACAATGCGAAAAGTTTCTCTACGGACGGTTTTGCGCATATATACTTACGATATCCGGCGTATTGTTACGAATTGGGTCACCCTGACGGTGGTTTGCGGGCTAGTTCTTTTGCCATCGCTTTACGCTTGGATTAACATTTATGCTTCCTGGGACCCCTACTCCAATACGAAGGGCATCAAGGTCGGAGTCGTCAACAACGACAAGGGTGGCACGCTCAAAGGGATTACCTTCAACATCGGGGACGAAATCATTCATTCGCTGCAGCAGAACGAAAAGCTCGGCTGGACCTTCTATAATACGAAGGACGAGGGCATAGCCAAGGCGGAACATGGCGAGGTGTACGCCACCATTGTGATTCCCGACGATTTTTCGCTGAAAATGAGCACGATGCTCAGCGACCAGCCGGTTAAGCCCGAACTGGAATACTATGTTAACGAAAAAGAGAATGCCATCGCCGCGAAAATGACGGATGCGGGCGCCTCGACGATCCAGCGGGAGATCAGCACCTCCTTTGTCGAGACGGTGACGGGAAAAGTGTTCGAAACGCTGAATAAAGCCGGCGCCGAGCTGGATCAGCAGTACCCGCAGATCGAAAAATACAAAAATTTGCTTTACACCCTGAATGAAAATATGCCGAAGTTGAATCAAAATCTGGACGAGATGCTGAATCGGGCAGAGAACGGTTTTACCCAGATGGATAAGACGGCAGGTCATGTTCCTGCGGTTCAGGATACGCTCGGCAAACTCATCGAGCTGAACGACGGATTAAGCAAGGATATGTACAAGGCCAGCGACGACTTAAAAGAAATCGCACCGAATGTGAAAGAGAATTTGTATCTGCTTCAGACGATTTTCAACAAATTAACCGAGACGACCGAGGACGTGAACGACCAACTGACATTGTATAAACCGGAGGTGCTCACCCAGCTCGACAATGCCGTCACGGATCTCGATCAGTTGCAGCAGCGGGTGAAGGATACTTCGGAGCAGCTTGAAAAAGCGGGTGTAACGGTGCCCAATGAAACTCTTGCAATGGCGACGGATATCGTCATAGAGCTGGATTTGTACCGGGGGCTTCTGTCGGATTTGAAAGCGAATATCAAGAATGTGAATGCGGCAGAGAAAATTTTAAATAAAATTCAGCCGGTCAATGACCGGGTTTTGGATAAAATCACCAAATTTCAGACGACCGTCAATGAGCTGCTTGCTCCGATCGATGAAGCGTTGAACATCCGGACGTTTGCCCGTCTCCGCGACAATCTGGAAAAAATGCGGCAGCTGTCTGCCGAGATCAGCTCGTTTACCAGAAATTTAAATACGACGCTGGCCTATAAAAAGGCCGATGTGGACGGCAAGCTATCCAGAAGCATCGAAGCGATGATGGACATGGAAAACAGGATTCTTAAAAATGCCAATTCGTTGGCCCAATCCTCCGCCAAAGGCTCGTTTCAGCTTAGCAAGGACTTGAAACGTCTGGCCCAAAGGCTGGAGGAGTGGAAAGGCAAGACTGCCGAACTCCGGAAGAACATCGCAAACAATCAGAACCTGGAAAAGCTGCTGCCGGATCTTACCCGGATGAACTTTGCGATTGCGGGAGATATCGGCAAAGTGTCACTTGCGCTCGACCAGACCCTGCTTCCGAAAACGGAATCCTATCTGCAAAAGGGCTCCATCCTTCTCGCCGATGTGAACGTGATTCTTGGCAACACGCAGGACGATTTGGCTGCGGCGAAGGATTTGATGACAAGCATGTCATCCGGAGGCAAAGTGGCGGTGGACGATATCCGGAATTTCAAAGAGCGCGTGCCGGACCTTCAGCAGCGCCTGAGCGACCTGACGGCGGTCTTCCAAAAAATCGACAGCACGGTTGATGTCAAGGACATGATCAAGCTGCTGCAAAACCGGGGCATCGCAGATAGCAACTTCCTTGCTCTTCCGGTGACGATGAGCACGCACCCGTTATTCCCGATCGCCAACTATGGAGCGGGTATGACGCCTTTCTATACGACGCTGTGCTTGTGGGTCGGTTCGCTGCTGCTCACGTCTCTGCTCACTGTCAAGTTTCAACCGGCGGATTTCAGCTTTACCTCGCACGAAGAGTACTTGGGCAAATACCTATTGTTTGCCACCTTATCCGTGCTGCAGGGACTCATCGTAGCGCTTGGGGATATCTTTTTGCTGAAAATCCAAATTCAGGAAGGCCTCTTGTTCATCGGACTTACGCTGTTTTACTGTGTTGTATTTTCCATGATCGTGTACACGCTGGTCACGCTCTTTAACAATATCGGCAAATCGATCGGCGTTGTCCTGCTGGTGCTCCAGCTCGCCGGCTCGGGGGGCACGTTCCCGATTCAGGTGACACCGGCTTTCTTTCAAACGATTCATTCCATGCTGCCATTTACCTATGCGATCAGCGGGCTGCGGGAAGCGCTCGCCGGGGTAAGCTACCCGACGCTGATGAGGGATATCTGGACGTTGGTCGGATTTTTCATCGCCTTTTTGGTCATAGGTTATCTATTCAAGCCGGCGCTCACGTCCTTCTTGGGCAAGTACTCCAAGCAGTTGCATCATTCAGGTGTTATTGGACACTGATTTCTGGAAAATTCAATGGAAACGCCAGCCCCTGGGGGTTGGCGTTTTTGCTTGTGCGCCTGAATGACCCTAGGTATACTATCGATAAATAGAGCTCGGGAAACTGGCCGAATAGAAAGGATGATTGAATTGAAGCCGAACGTCGGAGATATATATTGCGTATACGTCGAGCAGTTGCAGCGCTATGCCGCGTGTCAGGTCACCGGAATCGAGGAAAAGGCTAAGCCGCTGGCCGCCGTGCTGGAGCTTGACTGGACCGGGGACAAGCTGCCCACGGAAGAAGAGCTCGACAAGATGAAGCCGCTGTACTGCGATTATTACTTCTGGAACAACCAGCTTGAACATTCATATGTCACTGCGCAGATCCCCAAACATTACATTTTGGCAGGAAACCGGCCTCCGCTCGTCACGGAAGAAACAAACAGCTATAGCGCCAGTTGGCATATAGGCAGAAGTACGGTCAACCAATTGAAGTGGCGGAGCATTCCCGAAGCTCGACGCCGCTCGTTCAAGGAAGCGGCAAAGGACAATACGCCGGTGGTCGTGGGCGGCGTGCAGTTGGCCCGCTCGACCAGCGCAGTCAATCATGTCGCGTTCCGGGAGTTCTCCGATTTGTCCATGCTGGAACAGCTGCCCTGCCTGACGCGCATCGCCGCCGACCGCCCCTATGAGTCACTGCTGCCGTATGTTAACGGCAATCCGTTTATTTACGAGCTTCAACTGGAGAACCACGGCTGTACGTCGATCGACCTCCGAAGCAGCAGCTTGGAGCGCCTGATCCTTCAGGCGGATGGATTGGAGGAGCTGTTTTTAAATAAAGGGCTGACCTTTCTATCGTTAACGGGCACACTTTCGCCCAAGCTGAAAATCCACGCCGAAGACGGCGGACAATGGCTGACGGCCGCCTTTACGGATAACGTGCCGCCGGTATTCGGTCTGGAACGTTTGGCGGGGCTGCACGTGACACAGGCGAAGGATCTGGATCTTGGACCGGTCGTCCGGAGCTACCCTGGGCTGAAGGAGCTGCGTCTATGGGGCAAACCCGGCAACATCGTTAATCTTCAACAACTCGAACAATTAACGAGCCTTAGAATATTCAGTACCTACGATATGTTCGGCTTCTCCGGCGAAGCATTTCCCGGTCCGGACCGGCTGCCGAACCTTACTTGGCTATGGATGACCAGCCTGCCCGCCGACGCGGCCAAAGCGATTAAAGACAAATACAAAAAAGAAGTCTCCAAAGGTCTGGACCTGTCGATCACCAAACCGCGCAAGCCCGAATGGCTGGCTGAAAATCTCAATAATCCATTCCGCGACTGGGACGGACGGGAGCACATCACGGCGGCCCAAGCCAAGAAAGCGATGAATCTGTACAAAAAGACACTGGCGGCCATGACGACGTTACCAGAGCAAATCCAAAGCGGCGGCATGACACCAGCCGATGCGGAGTATGCGCTGCACACGTTAGTGTCCGGCTATACCGAAACGTTCAACAAAATGGACCGCAGCAGCGGCTTTATCGAAACGGTGGAGCGCGAGGAAATTTATACGGTGCTGGAGGATCTGCTCAGCGGAGCGAAGGAGCAGTTGTCTGCCGCAGGCGTCGAGTTGGACATGGATAAGCTGTTCGACACTTTCGATAAGCTGCGCGATTTTTAACGCCGGTAACCTTTAACACAGTAAGCAAAAAAGGGAAGCCCCGCTATAGCAGCGAGCGCTTCCCTTACTTCATTCCGTTTAAAAAGGATTCATTACGTGGAAAAAGACATTGGGCGACGCCATCCGGTAATAGTAGCTGCACCAGCCGACGCCGCGGTTGTTGAACCGGTTGGACGAGCTGTATACGAGCCGCTCCTGCTCCAGCTCTTCGATCTGCCCGATCCGGCCCTCCACATAATCGAGCAGCCTTAACGATGCCGTATCCAGCCGGTTGACGACCCCGCCGTAGCGGATATCGATGACTTCCCAGCCGAACGGCTTGAACATCCGCAGCCACTGGGCGCGATGCGCGGCCCGCAGCTCCCGTACCGCTTCCGCAATCTCCGGCAGCACTTCCGTCGCAATGCGTCGCAGTGTCCCCGTATCCTTGGCGTCGTACGCCCGCTTAAGCTCGATGCCGATCTCGCTCTTCCGCTTCAGCACGCCGCACAGCTTCTCCGGCACCTCGAACAAGTAATCCAGCTCGGCTTCCTTGACGCGCCGGCTGCGGATGTCCTGCTCCACCTTCGTATAATGCACGGACAGTTCCAGTCCTTCGATCTGCTTGTCGAACAGCCCGAGCAGCACGTCCTGGTACAGCAAAAACTTGGAAGGATTGCTCTGCATCCGGTTGTTCGGCTCGGAGCCGGGCACCTCGTCCAAATCCTTGAACGTCAGGAAGGCGTCGGCCTCTATGCCGGTGCAGAACTTGACCCGCTCCGCGAGCTTCGCCTGATCCGGCTTCGCTTCCGAATACGCGTGCTCCGCGTAGAGCTGCAGGCCGAGCAGCGCCGCAAAAGGATTGCTCTCCATGCCGTCGTCGCCCCACATGGTCGCATAGACCTCGCGGATGCCTTCTCTTTTGCACACCTGCAGAGCGGCGTCGGAGGCATTCAACGACAAGCCGTAATTGACCCCAAACGTGTTAAACACCCAGACGGCGCCGGCAAACACCAAGTTGCAGCCGAGCGGACGGTGCTTGGCAATGAGGTTCTCGTAGTCCTCCTGCTCCATGTGGTTATAATCCCAATACACCATGTCCACATCTTTCGGAATGCGGCGCGCCATCTCCTCCGGAATTTGCGTATCCTTGTCATAGTAATCGCTGCCGTTCTGCGAAGCCAGCTTCAGGAACATATCGCTCCACATCATCGCTTTCAAACCGCGGCGGCGCGTCATATCCAGCACTTTGTCCAGATGCGCAATCATAATCTCGAACCGGCTTGTGTAGCCGTTGCGGTCCAAATATTTGCCGCGGCCGAGCTCTTCCGCCTCGTCCATGCCGATGTGGATTTTGCGGCTGCGGAACGGAGCGCTGGCGGCCTCGATCATGTTTTCAACCAACCGATCCGCCCGCTCATCCCCGACCAGAAGCGCGCCTTTCGTATCCTTGTAATGCTTCACCGGCTCCCACTTCAAGAACTCTTCCAGATGCGCCAAGGTCTGGATGCTCGGGAACGCCTCGATGCCGAATTGGTCGGCGTAATCGTCAATCTCTTTCAGCTCCGCTTGCGTGTAGCGGCCGCGCATATAGCCGAAATAAGGCTCCTCGCCAATTTCGTACGTATCCTCCAAATACAGCATGACGCTGTTTAATCCCATTAAAGCCATCTTGCGAAGCATGAATTTGAAGCTGTCGAGCGTCAATACCGCATTGCGGGACAAATCGAACATCGGCCCGATCGTGTCGAACTGCTGCTTCTCCCGAAGATGAAACGGCTCTCCATGCAAACCGTGCTGCACGAGAAGCCCGAGCCCGCGAAAGAACTGATGCTTTTGACCGTAGCGAATGTAGGCCTTACCCTGCTCCATGCCGACTTCCAGCTCGCCGGACGACGGCTCGACCCGGACAACGATACCGTCTTCCGCCTCGGTAATCCGAAGCTCCTGCGACAATTCGCGAATTCCCGGCAATAAAACGTTTAAATCCCCTTCAAACCGCAGCTTCATCTCCTGCTTCCTCTCCTTGGTCAAGTATCCTATCTGCTTCTATTATAAGAGAAAGCTGCGGTTTAGGGAATGCGTTACAAGGATGAATCGTAGGTATAAAAGCCTCTGCCCGTTTTGCGGCCGAGCCGGCCGGCTTTGACGTATTGGCGCAGCAAGGGGCATGGGCGGTATTTGCTGTCCCCGAAGCCGTGGTGAAGGATCTCCATAATGGACAGGCACGTGTCCAGCCCGATGAAATCTGCCAGCTCCAACGGCCCCATCGGATGGTTCATTCCCAGCTTCATCACCTTGTCTACCGCCTCCGGAGCCGCAACGCCTTCATAGACGGTATAAATCGCCTCGTTGATCATCGGCATCAGGACGCGGTTCGATACGAAGCCGGGAAAATCGTTCACCTCAACGGGCGTCTTCCCCATACGCTCCGCCAAATCGCGGATGTGCCCGAATACCTCGTCGGAGGTCTCCAGGCCGCGGATAATTTCGACCAGCGGCATCACCGGAACCGGATTCATGAAATGCATGCCGATTACCTGCGAAGGCCGTCCTGTCACGGCGGCGATCTCCGTGATCGGGAGCGAGGACGTATTGGTAGCGAGAATCGTATGCGGCCGGCAAAGGTCGTCCAATCGCTTGAACAGCGTCGTTTTATGCTCCATGCTTTCAATAATCGCTTCAACGACGAGATCGGCCTGAGCCGCTTGGTCCAGATGGGCGCAAGGGACTATCCGCTCCAGAATGCTTGTTTTCTCTTCCTCGGCGAGCTTTCCTTTCTCCACGCTCCGGGCAAGACTTTTCGTCAGCCGGGCGATGCCTTGATGAAGGGACGCTTCGGCAATATCGTGCAGCAGAACGTTCAATCCTGCCGCTGCGGCAACCTGTGCAATGCCGCTGCCCATTTGCCCTGCGCCAATGACCATAACCGTTTGAATCGCTATGCTCTCCACCTCCAACTCTTCTATATTAAAGAAATATATTTCCATTATATATTATTTATGACATTCAATAAATCGGGCTGTCCAAATCATAGCTTTCCAGATTCCGCTTGACCTGCTGCATGAATTTGCCGCATATCATGCCATCCAGGATGCGATGGTCGAGCGATAAACAGAGGTTCGCCACGGATCTTACCGCGATCATCTCGTCCACGACGACAGGCCGACGGACAATGGATTCGACCGTCATCAGAGCCGCCTGCGGATAGTTGATGATCGGACATGTCAGAACCGTGCCGAAGGCCCCCGTATTATTGACCGTAAAGGTGCCGCCTTCCAAATCGGATAGCGTAAGCCTTCCCTTTCTCGACCGTGTGACCAGATCATCCAACTCCAGCGCCAAGCCGGCAACGCTTTTGCGGTCCGCGTGCTTGATCACCGGCGTGACCACGGAATCCTCGGAGCCTACGGCGACGGAAAGATGAATGTCTTTCTTGACGATGATTTTGTCCTCCGCCCAGACCGAATTCATCATGGGAACTTGTTTTATGGCGGCCACTACCGCCTTCAGGACAAAAGGAAAGTAAGTCAGCTTCACGCCCTCTTTGCGCCAAAACTCCTCCTTCCACTTGTGCCTCAAGGAAACAAGACCGCTGACATCCGCTTCGATCATCATCCAGGCATGCGGAATTTCCGACACGCTCTGCTTCATGCGTGCGGCAATCGTACGACGAATCGGCGTCAAAGGGAGCACTTTGTCGCTCGCAGCGGGCTGCGGCGTCGGCAGGCTGCTCCCGGAAGCAACGGGCTGTACGAACGCATCGGAAACCTCCGGAGAAGAAGCATTTTCAGCCTCAGCGAGGGCATCCTGCCTGATCCGGCTTTCCCGTCTCCTTTCCCCTTCAGCCTTACGACGTTCTTCCAAATAATTCAACACGTCGATTCTCGTAATTCTGCCGTTCATGCCCGTTCCTTTGACCTGCCGCAGATCGACCTGATGCTCGCCTGCCAAGTGCAGAACGGCCGGGGAATATCGCATTTTCTGCTCCACGAGACCGCGACCGGCTTCCGCCTGAATCGTATGATCGGCGGAGACTTGCCCGGAAGGCGCGATGGCCTCGGCGGCTGCCGGACGTTCTTCGTCAACCGCGGACCGATTCGGCTCCCGAATGATGCAGATGGGGGCGCCGACATCGGCTTCTTGCCCTTCCTCTACCAGGATATCGACCAATTCTCCCTCCACCGGGGAAGGCATCTCCACGTTCACTTTATTGGTCATCAGTTCACATAGCAGATCATATTCCTCGACGTAATCTCCCGGGCGCTTCAACCATTTGCCGATCGTCGCCGAAACAAGACTTTCCGCCAAATGAGGAACCGAAATCACGGTTCCCCCCTTCTCCTTGGTCGCCATGGGACCCCTCCTCAAGCTTTTCAAGGGAAAGCGCCGGCCGCCCGGATCGCAGAGCCCGCCAACCAACCTTCCCCGGCATCTCCCGGGCTCTCCCATTTCCTGAAAACTCCAGGTTTTACATTTCCGCCAGCCGCCGCATCGCTTCCTTAACCTTATCCGGATTGAGCAGATAAAACTTTTCCATCGTCGGCGCCATCCCTACGGCAGGAACATCGGGAGGACACAGCCTCATAATGGGGGCATCCAGCCGGTACAGCATCTCTTCGGCGATCATCGCGGATACCTCCGCCCCGACGCCACCGGTCTTGTTGTCCTCATGCACGATGAGGATCTTGCCTGTCCGGGCAGCCGCTTCCAGAATGGCCGGCTTATCGAGCGGCTGCAGCGTCCGAAGATCGAGAATATGTGCGCTGATGCCTTCCGCTTCGAGCTCGGCTGCGGCTTTGAGCGCATAATGCACTGTGATGCCGTAGGTGATTACCGTAATATGGCTTCCTTCCCGCTTCACGTCGGCTTTCCCGATCGGCACGATATAATCTTCCTCGGGCACCTCGTCGGAAACGGACAGGTAGCATTTCTTGTGCTCGAAATAAAGGACCGGGTCCTCGTCCCGCACGGCCGCTTTCAGCAAGCCTTTGGCGTCATAGGCCGTCGAGGGCGCGACCAGCTTGAGCCCGGGCGTGCCAAAGAAGACGGATTCGGGACACTGCGAATGATACAAGCCTCCGCCTCCCGTAGCGCCGTAGGGAGCGCGGATGACGATCGGACAGCTCCAGTCGTTATTCGAGCGGTAACGGATTTTGGCCGCCTCGCTGATGATCTGGTTCGTCGCAGGAAAAATAAAATCGGCGAACTGCATCTCCGCAATCGGCCTCATGCCGACCATAGCCGAGCCGATGCCGACACCGACAATCGCCGACTCGGCCAAGGGCGTATCCAGTACCCGCTGCTCTCCGAAACGGTCGCGAAGGCCTTTGGTCGCGTTCAGGACGCCGCCTTTGCCGACATCTTCCCCGAGCACGTAGACCTGCTCATCCCGCTGCATTTCCTCCGACATCGCCGAGCGGATAGCTTCCAAATAAGTGATAATGGCCATCGATCCAACTATCCTCCTTGTCGTTCCGCATACACGTGCAGGAGCGTATCTTCCGGTTTGGGGTAAGGCGCTTGCTCCGCATATTTTGCCGCCTCGTTCACTTCCCCCTTGACGGTGTCGTGAATGACGCGGTCTTTCTCCTCGTCCAGCAGGCCGCAGTCGAACAAATAACGGCGGAAACGAAGAATACCGTCCTGCTGCTTATGAAATTCGACCTCTTCCTTCGTCCGGTACAGCATGTCGTCATCGGACGTGGAGTGAGGAGATATACGGTACAGCATCGCTTCGATCAACGTCGGCCCTTCCCCGTGGATGGCGCGTTCCCTTGCTTCTTTGACCACGCGGTACACCTCGAACGCATCGTTGCCGTCGACGCGGATTCCGGGAAAATCGTAGCCTGCGGCACGGTCGACGATCCGTCCGGCCACCTGCTTGTGAGCCGGGATGGAGATGGCGTATTGATTGTTTTCGCACATGAAAATGACCGGCGCCCGGAACAACCCGGCAAAATTGAATGCTTCGTGCACATCGCCCTGATTGCTTGAGCCTTCGCCGAAGGTCACGAACGCGACGCGGTCCTCCCCCCGCATTTGGGCGGCCATGGCGATGCCGACGGCATGCGGAATCTGGGTGGACACCGGACTCGACATCGTCACGATATGATGCTTTTTGCCCCCGAAATGCCCGTTCATCTGCCGCCCTCCGCCGCCCGGGTCCTCCGCCTTGAGAAGAGCGCCGAGCATGAGCTCCTTCAGGGTCATGCCGACCGACAAGACGAAGGCATAATCCCGGTAATAGGGCAGGAAGTAATCGTGGCGCTTCCTGAGCGCAAAGGCAGCCGCCACCTGCGTCACCTCCTGGCCGATGCCGGAGATGTGAAAGGCATGCTTGCCCGCGCGCTGCATCAAATAAATGCGTTCGTCCGCCTTCCTCGCCCGCAGCATGCAGGTATACATCTCCAGCACATCCTCATCCGTCAGTCCGAGCCGCCGATGCTGCCCAATCGAATCGATTGTCATAGTATCGCTCCTTGATTGAACGTATGGCTTTGCTTCGCCTTGCGGGTCACGGTACCTTCCGCTCCCCACAGCGATCACATATTTCGGCGGTACTGCCCGCCCACTTGATAAAGCGCATGCGTAATTTGTCCCAAGCTGGCGGTCTTGACGGTTTCCATCAGCTCGGCAAAAATATTGCCCCCGTCCAAAGCTACCTGCTGAAGCCTCGCCAAGGCGGCCGGAGCCTCGGCTTGATGCTTCGCTTGAAACGCGCGCAGATTGGCGATCTGCTGCTCCTTCTCCTCGGTGGTGGCGCGGGCCATCGGAATTGGCAGATCGTCCGTCGGCGGGTTCGGGTTCCGGAAGGTGTTCACGCCGATGATCGGAAGCTCGCCGTTGTGCTTTTTCGTTTCGTACAGGAGCGACTCATCCTGGATTTTCCCGCGCTGGTACTGCGATTCCATCGCCCCGAGCACGCCGCCCCGGTCGCTGATTCGCTCCAGCTCAAGCAAAACGGCCTCCTCCACCAGATCCGTCAGCTCTTCGATCACGAAAGAGCCCTGGAGCATATTTTCGCTTTTGGCGAGTCCGAGTTCTTTCGTGATGATCAATTGAATGGCCATGGCCCGGCGCACCGATTCCTCCGTCGGCGTCGTGATCGCCTCGTCGTAGGAGTTCGTGTGCAGCGAATTACAGTTGTCCATGATCGCGAGCAGCGCCTGCAAGGTCGTGCGGATATCGTTAAAATCGATTTCCTGCGCATGGAGCGACCGGCCCGAGGTTTGGACGTGGTACTTCAGCTTCTGGCTGCGCTCGTTCGCCTTGTATTTCTCCCGCATCACCGTGGCCCAGATCCGCCTGGCCACCCGGCCGATCACGGTGTATTCGGGATCGAGGCCGTTGCTGAAAAAGAACGACAGGTTCGGCGCAAAATCGTCGATGTGCATGTCCCGGGACAAGTAGTATTCGACATACGTGAAGCCGTTCGCCAAGGTGAAGGCGAGCTGCGAGATCGGATTCGCCCCCGCCTCGGCGATATGGTAGCCGGAGATCGACACAGAGTAGTAGTTCCGCACCTCGTGATCGATAAAATATTGCTGGATATCGCCCATCATCCGCAGCGCGAATTCGGTGGAGAAGATGCACGTATTTTGCCCCTGGTCCTCCTTCAAAATATCCGCCTGCACGGTTCCGCGAACCTGCTTCAGCGCTTCCTTGGCGAGCTGACGCCGCTCTTCGCCGGACGGCTCTCTCCCTTGCTCCTCGCGGAATTTGTCCATCCGGCCGTCGATCGCCGTATTCATGAACATCGCCAGAATAATGGCCGCCGGGCCGTTGATCGTCATCGAGACCGAGGTCAGCGGATGACACAAATCGAAGCCGGCGTACAGCTTCCTCATATCGTCCAAGGTGCAGATGCTGACGCCGCTCTCCCCGATCTTGCCATAGATGTCCGGCCGGTAGTCCGGGTCCTCGCCGTACAGCGTGACCGAGTCGAAAGCGGTGCTGAGCCGTTTGGCCGGATCGTTCTTCGACAAGTAATGAAACCGGAGATTCGTCCGCTCCGGGGTTCCTTCGCCCGCGAATTGACGCTTCGGGTCCTCCTCCGTCCGTTTAAAAGGAAACACCCCGGCCGTGTAGGGGAACGTCCCCGGGACATTTTCGCGGTACAGCCAGCTCACCAGATCGCCCCAGTCGTGGAAGCCGGGCAAGCATACCTTGGGAATCTTCAGCCCGGACAAGCTTGTGGTCGCGAGCTCGGTGACGATCTCTTTGTCCCGGACCTTGGTGACCAATTGCGTGGCCGCATAGCGGCTGCGCAACTCCGGCCAGCGGTCCAAGAGAGTCCGGGTCCCCGGATGCAGGCGCTGCTCGTACTTCTCTTTCAGCTCCTGCAGCATGGTTATGCTGTCCTCCGGCGCGTGCTCCCGCTTCAGCGCTTGCATCGTTCCTTCGATTTGGTAGCAGGCGCGCGCGAATTCCGCTTCCTTGTCGACGAAAGCTTTGTAGCTGCGGACGGTCTGTACGATCTCTCCCAAGTACCGGATCCGGTCGCCGGGAATGATGATCTGCTTCTTGAAGCTTTTCTCCGTTGAGAAATCCGGAACCGGCCAGTCGCCGTCGCATTTGCGGTTCATCTCGGAGATGAGCGCGGTAAACAGCCGGTTGACTCCGGCATCGTTAAACTGGCTCGCAATCGTCCCGTACACCGGCATCGCTTCGTAAGGCTGCTCGAACCATCCGCGGCTTCGCTGCACCTGCTTTTTCACCTCGCGCAGCGCATCCTCCGAGCCTCTTCGCTCAAACTTGTTGATCGCGATCAGATCGGCGTAATCGAGCATCTCGATTTTCTCCAGCTGCGAAGGCGCGCCGAATTCGCTGGTCATGACATACAGCGTCACATCGGAGATTTCCGTAATCTGGTGATCCCCCTGCCCGATTCCGCTCGTTTCGACCAGAATCCAATCGAAGCCCGCCGCCTGGACCACCGCCAACGCTTCGCGGATCGCCTGCGACAGCTCCTTGCCCGAATTGCGCGTCGCCAAGCTCCGCATATAGACACGGTCCGAATGCACCGCATTCATGCGGATGCGGTCTCCCAGCAAAGCGCCGCCCGTCCGCTGCTTGGTCGGATCGATGGACAGGATGGCGACGCTCTTGTCGGGATAATGCCGCAGGAAGCGGCGGACCAATTCGTCCGTAAGCGAGCTTTTTCCCGCGCCGCCCGTACCGGTAATGCCGACGACCGGAGCGTCGGACGGCCATTCCTTCATCTGCTCGAACGCAGCATGCAGCTCGGGGCTGGAAGGAACGGACTCGCTGCTCAAGCTCTCGGCGGCCGTGATGCTTTGTGCAATAGCGCGGTGATTTCCCCGCTTCAACTCCTCAAGATCGGGCACGTAGCCCGCAACCGTCGAAAAATCGCATTCCTCCAGCATGACATTGATCATGCCTTGCAGACCGAGCTTTCTTCCGTCCTCCGGCGAGAAAATACGGGCAACGCCATAGTCATGCAGCCGCTTCATTTCCGAAGGAATGATGACGCCGCCCCCGCCTCCGTATACGCGGATATGGCTTGCGCCCCTCTCCTTTAACAGATCGATCACATATTGGAAATATTCGACGTGCCCGCCTTGGTAGGAGGAAATGGCGATGCCCTGCACGTCCTCCTGGATCGCCGCTTGCACAACCTCGCCCACGGACCGGTTGTGGCCCAGATGAATGACCTCCGCTCCGCTGGCCTGCAATATCCGGCGCATCACGTTAATCGAGACGTCATGACCGTCAAACAAAGCGGAAGCGGTAACAAACCTGGCCTTGTGCTTTGTTCGATACACTCGTGCAGTTTCCAAACAAATCTCTCCTCATAGCGAAAAATCGAAGCATGCAAGCGGAAAACGAAGTTAGCCGTCCGCTCATTCGGAGCCATACATAACACAAGGTGTAAGACTGGTTGCAGGCAGCATGCGCCCCTTCCGCTCCAGAACAATCAAAACTCCCTCATTTGTTTTTCCTATAAAAATTATTTTCATTATATATTAGACCAATAGAATGAAATGCCATATCATGGATTCATCCTACTACCGTAATTAAAGGAGGAACGATCCGATGTCTGTTTATGATTTCAAGGTGAACTCAATGGATTTACGCCGGCGACGGCATCAAGTGGAATTTCTCGAAGTTTCTGATCGATCGTAACGGCCATGTCTACGCCAGATACGAAACGAGGACGGAACCATCCGAAATAGAATCGGTTGTTGAATCCCTGCTTTCGGCAGAGCCGGTCTAGGATTTATTTTCGCCAGACAACTTCCGCCGCTTACGACTTCAGCAGCTCGTTGGAAATGACGATCCGGTGAATCTGGTTGGTCCCCTCGTAAATTTGCGTCACTTTCGCATCGCGGAACAATCGCTCCAACGGATGCTCGTTCGTCCATCCGCTGCCGCCGAGCAGCTGCAGCGCTTCCGTCGTGACCGCCATGGCGGTATCGCTGGCGAACATTTTGGCCATGGAGGCTTCCTTCGTACAAGCCTTGCCGTTCTGCCGCAACCAGGCAGCCCGGTACACGAGCAGGCCTGCGGCTTCGACCCGGGCCGCCATCTCCGTTATCACGGGCTCCATCGCACGCTGCCGCTCTTTTGCATACCGTGCTTTCACCAAAAGCTCGGTATGCTCCAAGGCGGCTCCGGCAATGCCGAGCGCCTGTGCGCCGATGCCGATCCTCCCCCCGTCCAGAATCGACTTGGCCATGAGAAACCCCTGTCCTTCCTGCCCCAGCCGCTGTGCGGCGGGAAGACGGACCTGGTCAAAGGTCAGCTCGCATGTATTAGAGCCGCGCAGCCCCATCTTCTTTTCCTTCTTCTCTACCCGGAAGCCGGGTGCAGCTTTCTCGACAATAAAGGCGCTAACTCCGGAAGATCCTTGTCCCGGACCGGTCACGGCAAAAACGATATACACGTCCGCTTCGCCCGCGTTCGTAATGAACACTTTCGATCCGTTCAGGATGTAGTCTGTGCCGTCCCAAACAGCAGACGTCCTGATCCTGGCCGCATCGGAGCCGGCATGCGGCTCCGTCAGGGCGAACGCCCCGAGCCATTCCCCCGAGGCCAATCTTGGAAGGTATTTCTTTTTTTGCTCCTCCGTCCCGTAATACAGAATAGGCAAGCTTGCAACCGAAGTGTGGACGGACAGAATAACGCCAACGGTGGCGCTCGCTTTGGATATTTCCTCGATGGCGATCATATACGAAATCATATCCGCTCCGCTTCCGCCCCATTCCCGGGGAATCGGCAGCCCCAGAAGGCCGCAGCCGCCCATTTCGTTGACGAGCTCTCGCGGAAAAGCATCGGTTTCCTCCATAGCCGGAACGGACGGGGCGATCCGGCTAACGGCGTATTCGCGCACCTTGCTCCGGAAGCGCTCCTGTTCGTCCGTGAAGCACAGCTCCATCAGGCGTCAACTCCCCCTTATTCGTCCACCCGAAGCAAAATCGCATCCCCTTGTCCGCCTCCGCTGCAAATGGCCGCGATTCCGAGCCCGCCCCCGCGGCGTCTCAGCGCATGGATCAAGGTCAGAACGATTCTTGCCCCACTGGCTCCGATCGGATGCCCGAACGCGATCGCCCCGCCGTTGACGTTGACCTTCTCCTCGTCCCAGCCGACGAGGCCGCCGCTGGCAAGAACGACCGCTGCGAACGCTTCGTTGACTTCGAACAAATCAATCTCCTGCAACGATTTTCCGGTTTTTTGCAGCAGCTTTTGAATGACGAGTCCGGGCGTTATCGTATAATAAGGCGCTTCGGCGGCAACGGTCGTGTGCCCGATAATGCTTGCAAGCGGCGAGTAGCGCTCGCGGACCGCTTTTTCCTCGGACATCACCACCAGCGCGGCGGCGCCGTCGCTAATGCCCGAAGCATTGCCTGCGGTCACGGTACCTCCCTGCACAAAGGCGGATGGCAGCTTGGCGAGCTTCTCCGCACTCGTATCGGCGCGCGGAGCTTCATCCGTATCGACGTCCGCGTAAGAGCCTGCCCCGCAAGCGACGGGCACGATCTCGTCCTTGAACAGCCCTTGCCGGATGGCCTCCATGGCACGTTTATGGCTCCGCAGCGCCCATTCGTCCTGAAGCTGGCGGCTGATGCCTTTCTCAGCAACGATTCTTTCGGCGTACTCTCCCATATGGACATGCTGAAAAGCACAATGCAGCCCGTCTCGCAACATCAGGTCCGTCACTTTCTTGTCCCCAAGGCGGCAGCCCCAGCGCGCATCCGCTGCCGCGTACGGCGCGTTGCTCATGCTTTCCATCCCGCCGGCTACGATCGTTTCGGCATCGCCGGCCCGGATGATTTGATCGGCCAGCGTAATGCTGCGCATGCCGGAGGCGCATACCTTGTTGATCGTCTCCGTCTGCACGCGCCAGTCCAATCCGGCCAGCCGCGCCGCCTGACGCGACGGGATTTGTCCGGCGCCGCCCTGCAGCACCATGCCCATAATGACCTCATCGACTTCGGAGGGAGTCACCTTTGCTTTGTCCAAAGCCCCTTCGATAGCGATGCCGCCAAGCTCGACGGCTTGCTTGCTCTTCAATGCGCCGCCGAATTTCCCGAATGCCGTGCGGGCACCCCCAACAATCACCGATTCTCTCATCGCTTCTCCTTCCGGGCTCTCCGCAAGAAAGCCGCGTGATCATAAAAAATTGTCGCTTCCGGCCCATACACCCATACCTTTGACCATGTGCAGCGCTTTGGCATCGCGCATGTACCGTTCCACGCGGTACTCCTTCATATAGCCGTAGCCCCCGAGGATCTGCACCGCATTCGTCGTTGAACCCATGGCGGCATCGGCCGCATATGCGAGCGCCCGGGCGGACGGCTCGGCAAAGGCCAACCCCTTGTCCTCATTCCACGCAGCCTTGCGGGCAAGCAGACTCGAAGCCTCGGCAGCCGCACACATCTCGGCCAGCATGAACGCCACCGCCTGATGCCGCGCAATCGGCTTGCCGAACTGCGTCCGCTCCTTGGCGTAAGTCAGCGACGCCTTCAAAGCGCCTTGCGCAATCCCGGCCGCCAGCGCCGCCAAGCCGTACCGGGCACTGGCCCACGTCTCCCCGGCGATGGCGGCCCCTTGTCCGACACTGCCGATCAGCTGTCCCCCGGAAATGCGGCAGCGATCGAAGGCAAGATGGGCTATGCCGGAGGAGCGTAGGCCAAGGGCTTCGGTGACGGGCCGTACCTCCAAACCGGCCATCCCCCGCTCAACGAGAAATGCGGCGGTTCGTTCGTGCTCCCTCTTGCCTTCGCCTTTCACATTCGCATAAACCAGAAACAGATCGGCTTCTTTGCCATTGAAAACAAACGCCTGCGTCCCGTCGAGAACGTACTCGTCCCCATCCGGCTTCGCCTCCAGCGTGAAGGCAAGCGGAGGCAGTCCTCCAGGCCGCGGGGGAAGCGCCCCGGCCCCGAGCTTCCGGCCCTCGATTAGCGCCCGCAAATGCTTCGCTCCGCCATTTGGCCCGAACCTGTACACCGGCCACGTCACAAGCTGAACATGTGTCCACAGCGCCGCCCCTAGCGAAGCGCTCCCTCCGGCCAGCTGCTCCAGCAGCAGGACGTAGCTTGCGAAGCCTCCCCCGGCCCCGCCGTCCGATTCGGGCCAGGGCAAGCCGGTAAAGCCCAGCTCCGCCATCCGGTCGAACAGTTCGCGGTCAAACGCTTCCGCTTCGTCCAACTGCTCAGCCTTCGTTTCCACTTCCTTGGCGACAAAGTTGCGCACCACGTCGCAGATCATTTCCTGCTCTTCCGTAAATTCGAACCTCATGAAATCTCTCCTTTGAACATACAAAGGGACTTACGGCAAAACGGCATTCTACCCCCATGTTATGAAATATTCGGGATAAATATGATGTCATAATGGAAATAAAACGTTGGATTGAGACAAGCACACCGAATCTGCGCCAACAAAAAAAGAAATTATGCGAGGCGTCTGCCTGCATAATTTCTCCTTGTAAAAACATCCAGCCCCGGAGTTATTGGGACTTATCCGCTTGTTTTTGCTTTTCGATCTCCCTCAACATAAATACGGTTTCCATAATCGTATAAAGTTCATCGTTATTTGGCTTGCTCCAGCAAAGCGAAGAGATGATTTTTCGTGAAATCGTAGGCAGGTTTGTCTCCCTTCTTCGCGTAAAACCTCAAGCCGTCCAAGCCTTTGAAGAGCTGGTACCCGAGCAATCTCTCTTCGAAGTAGGGGATGGAACGCCCTTCTTCCTCCCATGCCTCGCGGACTCTCTGCGGAAATTGCGCTTTCGGTGCCCACAGGTGCAGGACGGCCAAATCAAACATGAAATCCCCGTACATCGCCATCTCCCAATCGACAACGCCGGTTACGACCTGATTCTGCGATAACATATTCCCGAAGTGAAAATCCCCGTGAACCAGGTAACGCTCCTCAGGCGCATAGCCGATTCGTTTCATCATCGCGTCATAGATTCGTTCGAACACGTCTTTCTCCAGAAAGCTGCTTTCAAAAAGGGAAGTCCAATCCTGGTAAAACCCTTCCTGTTCCTCATCAAAAGTCGAAGCCAGAAATTCCGTCCACGTCTTAGCCGAAGCCTCTCCCGTAGGTGTGATCCACCCGAAGCCTGCAAAGGGTTCTACCCGGATTTGGTTCATCCGTGTAAACTGCCGGACCAGATCAGGCAGAACGCCGCGGATATCCGGTCCGACCTGGGAGATGATCGGGGCCCCCGCCACTTTTTCCGCAATCGAATAATGGGCGCCGCCGCAGGTTCCAACTTCGAAGATCCGGGGCATCGGTACCCCGCAAGAGGCATATTGGTCCGAAATAAATTTGACCTTCTTCAGCGTCTCCGGGTCGTTCTTAAAATGAATGACCAAGTCCTTGCCATTCTTCGTGTAGCTGTACACCTTGCTTAGCTCCCCCATGTCAATCGGGGTCACATCGGAAACACCCTCCCCTTCGATTTGCCGCAAATAGCCGAGAGCCGCTTCGGTATTCATTTCCGGTTTGAATGAACGCATAGTCATTCCGCCTTTCTCACTTGTGTTATTGAATTCTGGCACGAAAACCAAAAAAAGCCGCAGATGAACATTGTCCATCCACGGCTTCCTATGCGTAAGAATACGGAAACAAAGCACGCCAAAGCGGCCTTGGTTCATCGATTCATGCATAGACGGTGATGATCGGGTTCATAACAGGAGTACACAAGCGGACACACGGCAAAGCAGCCCTGCCAAATCCGGCAGAGGGCCCGGTCACGCTTATGGTATTCGGTTAGAACTTAACCGTTCACTTCTGTCAGGAACACAGCCATCATCATCACTGCACGTATCCCACCATTTCCACGTTTTTGTTTTATTATAGAACAACGATTCGGAAGGAAGCAAGGCCGAAATGAAGCGACGGGCTGTCCCGGCCCCATGCCATTATTCCGAAGTTTTCTTTTCATGTATTGCTTCCCGGTATTTGCCGGGGGGCATTCCCATTTTCCGGGAAAATGACCTTGTGAAGTAATGAATGCTTGAAAATCCGGATTTCTCGGCAATTTCGATCAAGGATAAATCGGTGTGCTTCAATAAATACACAGCCCGGCGAATTTTTTCTTGTTGAACGAAGTGGATGTAGCTCATTCCGAGCTCCTGCTGAAACAACCGGGACAAATGGCGGCTGGAAAGATGAAGATAAGCGGCCACTTCCGCCAACGTCATCGATTGCGAAAGGTTGTCTTTCACGAACCGGATCGCCCGATTCAACGCGTAAGCGGCTGGTTTATAACTGGAAGTGCCAAAGCCCGAAGACGGAGCTTCAGCTTGAAAAGCGGAGCAGAAAGAGAATAACAGCGACAGGGCAGCGCTCTTCACGTAATGCTCCGTGATGGGGACCGGTTCTTGTAAATGCTTAAGAAGCGCGGTCCAGATAAGTGTCGCGGGATTCGCGTACGCATCGGTGATCAAAATACGATCGGCAACCGCAAGCTGCCGAAAGTGCCGGACAATAGCAGGGTCCGTATTCTCTTCGTCGACTTCGAAAGCGACGTACAGGAGAAACATCCCTTTCTTACTGCGAATTTGGTGGCGGATGCCAGGCCGCGATAAAAATAATGTCTCCTTCTGCAGGGGAAAGAGATCGTCACCGTCCATGTACATCCCCTCTCCTTCCCGGACATAGCAGATTTCAAAAAAGGAATGCTGATGCACGGGGTTGTCAAAATGAGCGGGGTCGATTCCCCAATAATGGATGGTGAAGGAGGCGGATTGGTTCTGGAGACGCGGGACGATTTCATTCAAATAGGCTTGAATTTTATGCGGATGATCTAACATGATCCGGCTCCCCCTTGGCATGGATGTCCGAAATGTGCAATGACTTGACTGATTTGATCAAATACAACCAGCCGGTTTCTCTCTACAATAACATCATGGATAGCGATTCATCAATTTGGGGGAGGCTGACAGGATGATTACCCAGGAGCAAGTTGATTTTTATCATGAAAACGGATATTTGCTGGTGAAAGGCGTATTCAACAGCGAGGAAGTAGAAGCAATGCGAACCGCCACGGATGCGATTATCGACCGCGCGGCCAAATCGAAGTTCGATCGAAGCGACACGTGGCAAGGCGATTATTTGCCGCCGGAGCAGCTGAAGAAGCTCGTATTAAAGGGCTTTCACGATGTACATTATCATGACGCGGTATTTACCCGGGCGCTGTGCCATCCTAACATGGCGGCCGTCTTATCCAGATTGATTGGCCCAAATGTGCAAGTCCACCATTCGAAGATGCTGGTCAAGCCCCCGGAAAAAGGCGCAGCGTTCCCGATGCATCAGGATTACCCGTATTTCCCGCATGCGAATCATTCGATGATCGCGGCAAGTATCCACTTGGACGATTCCGACATGGAAAGCGGTTGTCTGTGCGTCATTCCCGGAACGCACAAAAATGGCCCGATGCCGCACGTAGGAGCCCATTATCTCGATCATAAAGAGTACCCGATCTCTTTGGGGACGCCTTGTCCGGCAAGCGCGGGAGATGTTCTGTTCTTCAATTACTTGACGATTCACGGCTCCGACGTCAATCGAAGCACACGGCCGAGAAGAAACGTGCTGGTCCAATACCGTGATCCCGAGGATTTGCCGACGGAAGAAGTTCACGTGAACTGGGGACAGGGGCTTATGGTTTGCGGCCACAATCCGATATTCAAGGAATATAAAGGGGCTCACTAGGTTAGCTTTTGCAAGCAGAGCAAGAGGCTGTCCCATCAGCCTCAGAGTGTTGAAAAAGAGCTTTTTGATTGAATAGAGAAACATACGGTGGTGGGGTATCTACTGGAGGAACGATAGCGTTCGCCTTTGTCTGTGGGAAATACCTGCTGCTAAGCGGATTCCAATAAAAATTTCCTGCAGACAAGAGCGACCGGAAGTAGATACCCCACCCCCTCGTACACCTCTATTACTTCAGCTGATCACTTTCACAACACTCTAGGGCTGTCCCATCTGGACAGCCCCTTTGCTCGACACCTTCACAGGGAAGCGGAAGCTTGACTTAACAGCGACGCTAATTGATCGTAATCGACCGCTTGACCGCTGCGCAGCTTGATCGTTTTTCGCTCGGGAGGGCCGTCCAACGGGCCTTCGGGAAATTCAAATCCGCCGGGATTAAAAATCGTAAAGCTAACCGCATCCTTCGACGTCGAGATCACGGCAGCGTACTTACCGTTTTTCAAGAAGTGAGGCTTCTTGTATTGGAGACGCTCTTGAACGTCCGGTAACGTTTGAAGGACCATCTCGCGAAGACGTGTCGAAATTTCCGCCTGCCACGGTTCTTTGATTGCGTTAATAAATTCAATAACTTCCTGACTCATCATGTTTTCCTCCTTTATTTTCCCTGCTTCACAATCTGCCAAGTGATCCCGAACTTGTCAATGACCTCGCCGTAATACGCACCCCAAGGCTGCAGAACGAACGGATATTTGTCCGTGCCGCCCTTTCCTAAATTGGCGTATGCTTCCCGCGCTTCGGCTTCGTCGTCGAACGATAGCGCCATTGCGATTCCTCCGTTCGTGCTTACCGGTCCGAAGGAGTCGGACATGAACAAGACATTCCCTCCGGCCACCGTCATCGCCATGTACATCACTTTATCTTTATTTTCCTCCGGTGTGCCGGGGATTTCGCCGAAGGTAATCATGGATTGAATCTCCCCGCCAAGCGCCTGCGCATAAAATTCGGCTTGGGATCTGGCATCCTGCGAAGAAATGAATGGGGTTAGGTTGGCTTTCATAAGCAACATCCTTCCAGGGATTGGTTGAACCGGGATTCAAAATGGAATGTTGAAAACCGGCCTTTATTCATACGACGATCGGGATTCGACGAAATCGACACGATCACAAAATATTTTTTTAAAATAGCAGCCTCATCTCTAAAAACGGCTTTCCTCCGTACCCGATACGCAATCGGAGGCACGCCTGAGCAGCAGCGCCCGCTCTCGCGCGTTATGGGTCAGCGATGCGGCACGCTTGAACTCCTCGCACGCTTCCTTGAACCGGCCCAGCTTGAACAAGAAATCGCCGCGAACACTCGGCAGCAGGTGGTAGCCTTTCAAAGACGGCTCCGATGCCAGCGCATCGACGATCTCCAGCCCCACCTCCGGGCCAAACGCCATCGCGAGCGCAACGGCGCGGTTCAGCTCGACGACGGGGGATGGCGCTACCTGACACAGCGCTTCATACAGCGCTGAAATACGAACCCAGTCGGTCTCCTCGGGCGTGCGGGCCCGCGCATGGCACGCCGCAATCGAAGCTTGCAGCGCATACGGGCCGAGCATGCCGCCGATCCGTTCGGTGCGCTGCAAGGCGGCCAGGCCGCGGCGGATCAGGAGGTGATCCCACAGCGCCCGATTTTGATCCATGAGGAGGATCGGCTCTCCCGTTGGGCTTACCCGCGTCTTCAGCCGCGAAGACTGAATTTCCATAAGCGCGACCAGACCGTGAACCTCCGACTCTCCGGGGACGATTTCCGCGAGAATCCGTCCAAGACGCAGCGCCTCCTCGCAAAGCACCGGGCGAATCCAGTTCTCCCCGGAAGTGGCGGAATAGCCCTCGTTGAACATGAGATAAAGGACCTCGTAGACCGACTGAAGGCGGGCCTTAAGCTCGGTTCTCTCAGGTACCTCGAAGGGCACGCGCGCGGCTGAGAGGGTCCTTTTGGCCCGGACGATCCGCTGGGCGACGGTCGCCTCCTGAACGAAGAAGGCACGCGCAATTTCCTCGGTGGTCAGCCCTCCCAGCAGCCGCAGCGTAAGCGCCACGCGCGCCTCGGACGAAAGCACCGGATGGCAGGTCGTGAAGATCAAGCGCAATAGATCGTCACTGACGTTGCCGTCCATGATCGCATCGAAGTCGTCTTCGTGCCGGGACTCCATCTCGCGGCCCAGCTCTTCGTACTTGCGTCCGAGCAATTGATTCCTGCGCAGCCAATCCAACGCCCGGCGTTTCGCGGTCGTCATAAGCCAAGCGCCCGGGTTATCCGGTATTCCCGCCTCCGGCCATTTTTCAAGCGCGACGACGAGCGCATCCTGCGCGAGATCCTCGGCCACCCCGACGTCACGCACGATTCGTGCGAGGCCTGCGATGATTTTGGCCGATTCGATTCTCCAAATGGCATCGATCGTACGATGAGTCGAGGACGGCTTCACGATCTCTCCGGCTTCCCTTGCTCGCGGATCATGGCGTGTAAAGCCAGATTATCCGGGTCCTCGGTCAACTCTGTCGTCTCGATCACCTGACGCAGCTCAATGACGCCCTCGCCGTTGCCGTGCGGGTCCGGCATGCGCATCGCCCATTCAATCGCCTCTTCCCTCGATTTCACCTCGATGAGCGTGAAGCCGGCGATCAGCTCCTTCGACTCGGTGAACGGGCCGTCGACGACCTTGGGCTTGCCGCCGGGCTCCGGATAGGAAATGCGAATCCCGTTCGAGCTGGCATGAAGTCCTTCGGCGGCCAGGAGTACGCCGGCCTTTACCAATTCCTCGTTATACTTCATCATCGCGTCAACGAGCTCCTGGCTTGGCATGACGCCCGCTTCGGAGTCTGTCGAAGCCTTTACAATCATCATGAATCTCATGGGTGGTTCTCCTCCTTTTTTTGGCCCAGAGACCTGAATTAGGTCTCCCGAATTTCGCCTCTATTTACACGACGAACGAATCGCGATCAAATCGACACATCCTCAAAAAAATATTTTCAGAGAAGGTCGAATGTTCCTCCACGTACTCCCAATGTAAGATTTACTAAAATAAACTACATGTTGATTCTATCAAATCGTCGCTGGAAGTGTGAAGGGTGATCGTACTTGTCAACGAAGCCCGACGCTTAAGGGAATCTTTAAGATAAATAGTAAATTATATCTATATATAATAGATTTTGGATCAAATATACTAGAAAGTGAAATTAATCCAATCGTAATAGGAGGTTAATGATGAAATCTAAATTCACCCGCAAGAAGGCGGTGCAAGCAAGCGTCGCCGCGCTGTCCGCCCTGTTGGCGCTCGCACCTTTGGAACCGGTTACAGCTATCGCTTCCGCCAATGCCGGACAGCAAGCGGCCTTAGCCGCCTCGCCTTGGGTCTCCACCCAAGTGTACGTGTCCGGCAACGAGGTCAGCTACAACGGCAATATATACCGGGCCAAATGGTGGACGCAGGGCGACACGCCGGGCACGGGCGACCCGTCAAGCTCGCCGTGGCAGCTGGTCGGTCCGGACACGGGTGGCGGCAGCGATGCTATCCCGCCGACGGCTCCGACGAACCTTGCATCGACCGGGCAAACCGCGGACACGATCACGCTGGCTTGGACTGCGGCTACGGACAACATCGCTGTGGCCGGCTACGATATTTACCGCAACGGGACGAAGGTCGGCTCCTCGGCCAACGCTTCCACGCTGACCTACACCGATACAGGGCTGCAGCAGGATACCGAATATACGTATTACGTTGCCGCGAGGGATGGCGCCAACAACACGACGGCAAGCGCAAGCCTCAAAGTAAAGACATCGCTGGGCGGTCTGAACGTCGGCCAAAGCCGCGTCCTGACCGATTCGCAAATCGCGTCGATCTGGGGCGGCATCGATCCGCAATATTCGCCGGCCAATGCCGTTGCCGCCGTGCAGAGCGCGCTGCCGCAGGCCGAGTACGAAGCGCTGTTCCCGATCCGCATCGGCTCGCCGGAGTGGCATACTTTCGCCGCTTCCAAGCCGTATTACAAGCCCGGACAAGGAGACTATTATTCGTACAGCAACCTGATTGCCGCCGTAACCGAGGTGGCGAATATCAAGTACAAGCTCGAATACCGGCAGGGAGCGACTTGGAATCATCGTATTTTCCGACTGGACAAGGCGGCGAAGACGGAAACGCTCATCTATCAAAATGCCGATTTCAACGCTTCGTGGAACTTGACGGTACCGATCGTCTCCAAAACCGTCGATTTCGGTTCATTCCTCAAAGAAGGCTCTGCCGCAAACCGCAAGCGGGAGCTGGCAGCCTTCCTCGCCAATATTGCGCATGAAACGGGCGGGGGCTGGGCGACGGCGCCCGGCGGCGAGCTTCGTTGGGGCTTGTTCTGGAACGAGGAAGTATCGTACATCAATAGTACCAACATCGGTTACGTGCAGACCCATGCCGATTATCCGCCGGTTGCGGGCAAATCGTATCATGGACGCGGGCCGATCCAACTGAGCTGGAACTACAACTACGGCTTGTTCAGCGGCATTATCTACGGCAATAAAAACACGCTGCTCCAGCAGCCGGAACTCATTACGAGCGACGGTAAATTGGGCTTTATGACCGCGATCCTGTTCTGGATGACGCCGCAGCCGCCGAAGCCGTCGGCCCATGACGTCATGGTCGGCAATTGGACGCCTTCGGCGGAGGAAACTGCCAAAGGGTTAACCCCGCCGGGCTTCGGAATTACGATCATGATCATCAACGGCAATCTGGAGGGCAATAAGGACGAAACCGACAACCGGATCGGCCGCCGGGTCGGTCATTATCGCGACATTACGACAAAAATGGGCATCGACATTACGGGTGAGAAGCTGAACACGCTCGGCATGAGTCCGTTCTAGCGCACTCCCCTCGAGCGCAGCATGGGAACACCGCCCGTTCAATATAGGAATATCTATAAATGAAGAAGATCGCCTTTCATCCAGCCTTCTTGGCCAGGATATGGGCGATCTTCTTTATGTTCTGACAGGCCGCGTGCCTTTGTAATCGCGGTAGGCACAGAATTTATTGAAGCGTACCGTGAAGCAAATCCAACAGATGAAGTTGTTCATTTGGATCTGTACAAAGAGAATATTCCGCAATTTGATGCTGATGTTTTACGTGGTTGGGGAAAGCTTCGGTCGGGTTCGTCTTTCGATCAACTGTCTGATGCTGAGAAATCAAAAGTAGCTCGTCTTGAAGCGATTGTTGATCAATACGTGGCTGCTGATAAGTACGTGTATGTTTCCCCCATGTGGAATTTCTCGATCCCACCGGTTTTGAAAGCATACACTGATGCGACTTCAGTTGCGGGTAAGACTTTCAAATATACCAAAAAATGGTCCTGTGGGTCTGTTGTCCGGCAAGAAAGCCTTACACATTCAGGCTAGTGGTTCCGTTTATTCGGAAGGTCCTCTTGCTGCAGTTGAAATGGGATACAGCTATCTTAATAAGGTTTTACAGTTCTATGGGCTTCAATCTATTGAAGCAATTCTTGTTGAAGGAACGGCATCATTAGAGCAAGCTCCAGCTATTAAAGAAAAAGCAATTGCACATGCTAAGGAAGTTGCCAAACGTTTCTAATAGGAGGTTTGGCATCGTTCTCGAACCGGAATCCACAAGAATAAATCCCCAAAAGTGAAGCAATGCTTCGAAGCTGATTCCGATTACTTTTGGGGGAGCCCCCGTTATCCATAGGGAATCAAGTCGCATAATTTCCTAAATAATAAGGCTATGTTAAACCTCAATGTTGATTTTGGATTAGAAGAAACCCGTCTTCCTGAGAAGACGGGTGGTTTTGAGCAACGTTCCCTATTAGTTCAATCTGATTCATCCAAATGATTTAAATTCCAATTGGATTAAAATTTTTTTAATACTCACCATTATATTCTACGTAGCTCGATTTTTTAAAGCGAGCTACGTGATATGGCATATATCTATTCTTTGCATGTGGTAATAAATCTTCTATGTAATTAATTGCGGCTTCTACCATATCATCAGTTACAAAAATACCTTCATCTAAAAATCCGCTCAATAATGCTCCTTCACCCTTGATTTTCAAGCAAAGATACCCATAACCTGGATCAACAATAACAAGATCAATAATTTCTTCTTCATTTTGTTCTTTTGTTTTATCAGAAAATCTTACTACAACATCGTCTTTATCTTTATTAAATATCTCAACATCACATGTGAAATTATTAAATGTGAACTTCATAGGTCGTCTCCCTTATTCATGCAATTCTGCCCGTTAATTAAATCGACGCTGTATTTTCATATTCCTTGTTATCTATATATCGGAACCAAGCCAAATAATGTTGCAAATACTTGGTTGCAACGCCATTAAAGCGGTCAATCCATCGCTTCAAACGACTATGGTAACTGTTTACATTTTGAATATGGTAAATCCCTTTTTAGACGTTGCCGCTTTACCTCTCCAGCACGAGTTTTAATGACATACCTTCCAAATCATACAACAAAATGGCTGTCACAGTGAGGACAAACAAGCCCATCTTTATGCTTTTGTAGCCGTCGCTATTGCGACGGCTTCCGTTCTTCTATAAGCCTTTCCCTCCATTGTCAGGAACGGGCATTTATACGATACTCTCCACTCGCGCTAATTCAATGGCTTCTTCACGGTTGCTGACACCGAGCTTCGAGTAGAGCGTCGAGCAATAATTGCGTACCGTCCCCTCCGATAAAAACAGCTTGGCGGCGATGGACTTGTAACGCAGTCCATCCGACAGATGCTGTAAAATCTCCATCTCCCGTTTCGTAAGCCCGTACGGATAATTTTCTTGCCGCGGGCTGTACTTCTCCAGCTGCTCACGCTGACGCTTCATCTCCTCGAATACTCGCGTGGCGATCGACTGATCGATCCACGTTCCTCCGCTATAGATGAGCTTCAAGGCTTCAGTCATCTCTCGCGGATGAATCGACTTCAGCATATAGCCTTCCGCCCCGTGCTCCAGTGCGGTTGCCGCCTGTATGGAATCCTCAAATGTCGTCATGAGCACAACCTTCATGTCAGGCCAGCGTTGTTTCATCTCAAGCAAGGCTTCAAGCCCGTTCATTCCCTGCATTCGAATATCCATTAGCACGATATCCGGCCGGGATCGCTCGCAATGTTCCAATGCCTCGTGCCCGTCCCCGGCCGTACCAACGACGATAAAATCAGCATGCTGCTCTAAAATATGCCGCAAGCTGTCGGCAATGACCGCCTGATCGTCAACAATCAGCAGGCGGATATGGCCATGCAGAGGCTCTTCCTGCAAAGGAATACTACATATGACAACAGTTCCTTGTCCTAATTGTGAATGAACGGACAGCGTGCCATGAAGTTGATCAAGCCGTTCCTTCATCCCATTTAGACCGAATCCGAACCGGATGGATTCCGTGCCGGTGCCGTTATCTTCGATTTGTAACCGGAGCTGGCGACTATCGAAATACAGCTGAACGGATACCGCGCTCGCTTGACCGTGACGAACCGCGTTGGTGAGAGATTCTTGCAGGCAGCGATATAAACAAAAGTTCATTTTCTGTATTACGAGAGCCTCGTTGCCGATCACGCGGAAGCTGACCGTTACCCCTGTAGACTTCATAAATTCTTCGGTTAATTGCAGCAACGATTCACTTAACGAATAGCTTAACGGACCATGAGAGAGCTGGTGCAGATGGTTTCGAATATCATTCAGACTGCGCTGTGCAATGCCGACAAGAGAATCGATCCGTTCGATCTGTCCAGCGGGTACGGATGAGCGGAGTGATTCAACGCCGACGATCAGCGAGGTTAGCGCATGGCCAATCGTGTCATGCAGCTCGTGTGACAGCCGATTGCGCTCCTCCCTCAGCGTAAGCTCCTCGATTTGTGTAATGTGCTGCTCCAGCAATTGCTTCTGCTCTTGAATGATTCGGGCCTGCTTGTGGGACTGAATTAATATACTGAACGCGAAGCCGATGGCGAAACCAAAGCTGCAACTAAACATAAACTCGTAGGGGAGACGATCGGCGAGCCAGCCGTTCAAAGCCGGAAAAACGACGCCGCAAGGGATACCCGTCCACACATACGTTTGCCTACTGCTGGACAAGCCGATAATCATCGCGAATAAAACGAAAGACCACAGCAACCCCGGCGCTGCATGCGCTAAATAAAGATGGAAGAAGCCGGCAGCTAGAACTTCGACTGCCAGATACCAGTTTCTTTTCCGATATTGAACGATTGGCGGAATGACATAAACCAGGAGCGCAAACATCAAGACAATCCATAACGGCACAACGATCAGAGACGGATTGATGAAATCGGAGATGACGATAATGGCCAGCCAGACCGTCCGTATAGCAAAAACCACCCAATCATACCAAAACCATTTTTTTAGTATGGATAACACGGATCATGTACACCTGCTTGCTTTTTTTATAATAAGAAGAGTTCCTATGATTTCAAACCTATCATGCTATTTTCATCCTCGTCAAGCGGAAGAATACGGGGCTTCTTAAACGACTAGACCAACTGGAGTCGTGTCACATGGGTAGCTCACAGCTTGCCAGGCCTTCTACGCGAAGGGATGAAGCACGATGTCATTCGAACACTGTGCAAGTTTTGTCACTATAGGAATTGACGCTGAGAAATGAAATCATTCAACATGCAAAAAGGAGCGGCACTTGCTTTGTCAGCTATTTTGGCGGGGGCGCTGATCTTCGACTGCTTCTTTCTTCTACTTTTCAGTACAAAAGAAAAGTGGCCCTCAACGAGCCACTTCTTAACCCAGTATCACTGGGAAAATTCTCGACTTAATACAATCTTGCCGCGCGTTCGTCCGGTCTGGCTGGCAAGATGGGCTTTCCTTACTCCGTCTACGGTCATCGGATAGACTTCCGAGATGAGAGGCTTCACTTTCCCTTCTTCCACAAGCTCACGAATACGATTCATATTTTTCCCATCCGGCCGGGTAAACACAAATTCCGTCCGAAGGCGCAGGTCTCGTTCAAGAGCATCGGCAACATCCGGACGTATAGCATCTCTGCTGCTGATAATCGTAGCCACTACCCCGCCGGGCTTCATCAATTTCAGGGCATCTCCATAAGCGGAGCCGCCTATGGTATCAAACAGGAAGTCAAACTGTACGGAAGACTGTATGCTCCCCGTGTCATAGGTCAACACTTCATCCGCTCCCAATTCACGTACAAACTTAGCGTTCCGCGTGCTGGTCGTTGCTGCTACATATGCGCCCCGTGCTTTCACTATTTGGATGGCAAGAGACCCGACGCCTCCGCTGCCCGCCAAAATCAGGACACGGGTTTCCGGCCCGACCTGTCCGACCTCCTCGATGGCCTGCAAAGCCGTGAGACCGGCCAACGGGAGAGATGCAGCTTCCATATAAGATATACCCTTGGGTATCTTCGATACGATCGAGGCGGGAACTACGATTTCATCTGCGTAAGTCCCAAAACGATCAAACAACGGGCGGAAAAACACATCGTCCCCGACGTGGAAATCTTGTACGTTTGCTCCCGCAGCCTTGACCGTTCCTGCCGCATCCCATCCCAAAATTAGAGGAAGCTCAAACGCGAAGTCTTGCTTTAGCTTGCCCTCTCGCACCTTCCAATCTACCGGATTCACACCGCTCGCCTGAACGGAAATCATCAAATCATCGGGTCCAAGCTGCTTTGTCGGCAATTCAATGGTTCGCAATTCGTTGACATCGCCATATTGTTCGATTCCTACGCCCTTCATAAAACAGCCCCCTTCATCGTATCATTCTCTCCTTTATTATACATTTCCTGATACTGAGCGCACACTTCACCGGGATTCTGAATTCTCTGGCCTTAATGAAGAACATAAGGAGCCGTATGAAAAAGGAATAAGCGCAAGTTCCGTCGAACTTCTTCGTTATGATGCGAATGAAAAATAACACCACGTCTAAGTATATAGCGACCATTATATTATTTCTCGGCATCCTCCTCGGCCTGCGCTGGACTTGGACCGAAATTTTCCCCACATTAGAGCACCCCCGAGCCGTCCATGGCGTGCTCGATTTGCGCGGTGTGGACCTGGATCAATCCCCTACCATCTCCTTGGATGGCGAGTGGCAGTTCTACCCTGGAAAATTGGCTTTTCACCGGGACGCAGCGTCGGCGGAAAACGAATTCCGCCCTATTCAGGTTCCGGGAGATTGGAGCAGCCAACTGACGAATGGCCCGGACTCCTCGTATGGCTACGGAACGTATCGACTGCGCATTCTGGTCGATCCGCTGAAGCAGCCTGTCGCTTTTTGGTTGCGGGGCATACAGGCCTCATCCGGTGTGGAAATCAACGAGCAGGTTAAACCCAATATCGGAAAGCCTGCCGAACATGCGAATGAGTATAGGCCCGAAAACGTCTCCTACACGGCCTCCTACGATGCAGTGGGGGCCACAGAGCTTGAATTGCTTATCCGGGTGGCGAATTTCGACGACCCTTATAACGGTGGGATCTTGCGCCCCATTTACTTTGGCTCCCAAGCAGCGATCGACTATGCACGCTGGTATTCCATCGGGTTTCAACTGGTTACGTTTATCGTCTTGATGCTTCACGGTATGTATGCTTTTATCCTGTATTCGTTTAACCCTCATGAACGGGCGTTGGTCATTGTCTTTCTGTTGATGCTGACAACCGGAATTTCCATTATGACCGGTCATGATAACCTGCTTTTGCTATGGCTGCCGATCAACTATACATGGGCGCTGAAGCTCAGACTGATCGCCCTGCTGTGGCATTCGTATCTTATGCTTCTACTCTTTAGGAGATTCTCTTCGGCTCCTCCGAAGAGTATAGGCTTGCAGGTACTTACCGCGGTGCTCCTTGCTTATACGGGTTTTCTGTTCGCTGCCAATGCGGCATGGGTGAATGGATCGGTTGACCTGGGGATATTTGCTTGCTTCTATTTGCTCCCCTTCGTCTGGTTTGCTTATACGGCGGGAACCATGATCTTCGGGAAAAGAGCCGTCAACGACGGCGTCTTTTTAGTGATGTCCGCGGCCGGCATTATGTCGAGTTTTCTCTGGAGCCTGCAGAGCTCCTATAATCCCGTTTACTATCCGATCGATATTATTGCGGCGATTATCGGTTTTTCGGCCTACTGGTTTAAACAATATTTCCGCAATGCCAGGGAAAACGCCGTCCTCAACGATCAGTTAAGGAAAGCCGACAAATTGAAGGACCAGTTTCTCGCCAATACGTCGCATGAGCTGAGAACGCCGCTGCACGGCATTATCAATATCGCTCAAAGTGTCGTGATCAAAGAAAAAACGAAGCTGAACGAGCGCAGCCTGAAAGACATGGAGCTGCTGATTACCATCAGCCGCCGCATGTCGCATATGCTCGGCGATCTTCTCGATGTCGCACGGCTCCAGGAACACCGCATCGTGCTGCAGCAAGAGCCTCTGCACATTCAAGCCGTCGTGCCCGGCGTCATCGGCATGCTTCAATTTATGCTTGAGGGCAAGCCTGTCCGACTGCATATGGACATCACGGAATCGATGCCGCCGGTCATGGCCGATGAGAAAAGGCTCGTGCAAATTTTATATAACTTGGTGCATAACGCGCTCAAATACACGGAGAAAGGAACCATTTCCGTTTCCGCCGAGACCCGGGAAGGGCACGCCGTGATCCATATCTCCGACACCGGGGTCGGCATGGATGAGGAGACCCAGGCGAGGGTGTTTCTCCCTTACGAACAAGGATCTTATGGCATAAGCGACGGACGGGGCATCGGACTTGGGTTAAGCATATGCAAGCAGCTGGTCGAATTGCACGGCGGTGCATTGACCGTCCGCTCCGAACTTGGAAAAGGTTCGGTATTCAGCTTCGACCTTCCGTTAGCTAACGTGTCGCATCTCCCGTCGCTGCCGCAAAATCCGCTTCAGCTTCCACAGATCTCGGACGCAGCGGAAAACGTGCTCGCCGCGGTAATAGCTTCGGATGCCTCCATCGGCGAATTGGCTGCTTTTGCACTTGTCCCGCCGCTTGAGAATGACGGGAAGGCGAATATTTTGGCCGTGGATGACGATCCTGTCAACTTGAATGTGCTTGTTGGCATCCTTTCGTCGGAGCCGTACCGCATCACGACCGCTCATTCTGCCCGCGAGGTGCTGGAGCTGCTGGGTACCCAGCAATGGGATCTGCTGATCGCCGATGTCATGATGCCGCAGATGTCCGGCTACGAGTTGACGCAGAAGGTAAGGGAGCAGTACTCCTTATCCGAGCTTCCGGTGCTGCTGCTGACCGCGCGCAGCCAGCCTGCCGACATCTATACCGGCTTCAAGTCGGGAGCCAACGATTACGTGACCAAGCCGGTCGACGCGCTGGAGCTGCAATACCGGATTAGGGCATTGATCACGCTGAAGCAATCCATCCAAGAACGTTTACGCATGGAGGCCGCCTATCTACAGGCACAAATTCAGCCTCATTTTCTGTTCAATACGCTGAATTCCATTATGGCGCTGAGCGAGATCGACACGGAAAAAATGCGCCAGATCGGCGATGCGTTTGCATCCTTTTTGCGGATCAGTTTTGATTTTCTCAATACCGGAAAGCTTGTAGAGCTATCCCACGAGCTGGAGCTTGTGGAAGCCTACCTGTTTGTTGAACAAGAGCGGTTCGGCAGCAGGCTGTCGGTCTTGTGGGAGGTTGACCCGGGCATCGACCTGCTTCTCCCCCCGCTTTCGATCCAGCCGCTGGTCGAAAATGCCGTCAAGCATGGCCTTCTCAGCCAAATTAAAGGCGGTACGATCCGTATCCGGATAGCCAGACAAGACGGGTTCATCCATGTTGAAGTCGCGGATGACGGCAAGGGTATGGAACCGGACAAGGTCAAGCAGCTGTTGAATTCGGCGGCCAAAAGCAGACGAGGAATCGGACTTTCCAATACGAATCGGCGCTTGACCCAATTGTATGGTCAAGGCTTGTCCATTCGCAGCAAGCCGAATGAAGGGACTACGGTGTCCTTTGTCATTCCGGACAATATGAACAAAGGTCTTGACCTTTCCCCTGGGGCAATCTTGTAGGATGGGATCAGACCGATGCGAAAGGAGAATCCGCCATGCTTACCGTTGGGCAATTGGCGCGCATTTTTAACGTGTCTGCCAAAACGCTCAGACACTATGATGCCGTCGGCTTGTTCACACCCGTCAAAGTCGGCGAGGAAAACCAATATCGCTTCTACTCGCCTGAGCAGTTGCCCGAGCTGCGCCGAATTTTGTTTCTGCGCTCCATGGGACTCGGCATCGAGATCATACGCGAGCTAAAACAAAACGGGACGCTGGGGGATGCCGAAAAGCTGAAGCCGATCCTCTTGGAGCACACAAACAGCATTCGTGACGAAATTGGGCGCCAACAAAAGCTTCTGGCTGCGGTTCAGCGCATGGTCGATTATATTTCCATTACGGGAGGAACGAACATGGAACCGAAGCTGGTGAAGAAAGCCGCTTTTACCGTTGTCG